>JAWBNY010000051.1:0-7792 GCA_038826985.1 Bathyarchaeia archaeon
TGCTGGCCTTGTTGATATTGGGTAAAGAGTTATTGAAAGGCCAGCCCGTCCTGCGCTTCGAACAGCCTCCCTCATGATGGACGCCTCCCTCCTTGTCGCGTATACCTCTGCAGGTAATCCTCTAATCTCGCGGCCCTCAACGGTGGTAAAGTTAAACCCTTCAACTATGTCAGTTCTCGGGATTTGGGCAAAACACCGCATCATCCGTTCGCCAGCATCTTCAGGGTAAGGACGGTGTCCGTCACCTCTTATTAGGGGTGGTCGAGAATCCTCATAGTCCCTACCGTATACAACTCTCCTGTCCTTTCCTTCACCTATGCATACCTCTCTGGGAGCCTCTCTAGCACCCCTCAAAACCTCCTGCTCTGAAAACATGATCGACCTGCCCGTGTCCACGCAGTAGACGCCGACCTCCACAAGGAAGTCAACAGCTGCTCTGAAAGCTCTGTCCGCATACTCATCGGACACTTCCATCACATCCGTAGGGCCTTTATACTCAAGTTTATGGCGTTTCACCAGTTCTTGCATTTTTCTGAACATCGCTAAATCACGTTGCTGCTCATCCATCTTTGGACCTGTTACATGGGCTCGCTCAGCAACCTCGAGTAAACTGATCAATCCAACTCCCAACTCCTTTCTAAACAATTTTTGTTTTTAATATTTTCCGAATAATTATAATCCTATTCTCTACTTCGTTGTCATACTATGGACAAATCTCTTAATATCTATGTTAGCCGATTGCACTCCAGCTCAGAGTGATAAAAAGGAATCAGAGCTAGTCTCTACATATAACCTGCAAAACCGTGACTGGACATAGCCTGTCTTCCTCGTTCGAGTCGGCTAAGCATCATTTTCTTATGAAAAATATTTTCATCTAGCCTCTTAGTTAATGATGACCCGTCATCTACCGTTTTCTCGATGTGTCTATAGATTCTTGAATAAGCTCCATAAGGCTGTCGTATATTCTGAGAGCCTTTTCCCTATTCCCGATGCCCTTTATCAACATGCTTCCTGACCTCATGAGGCTTACCGATATGTCTTCTGAATAGTCGAAGGTTAATCCAAGTTGACCTTGAACCCTGACCGGAAATCTGTACTTCAACAACTTGGCAGATGCTTCGAGGTTTAAGGACAGGGCCTCCCTTGGGGAAACCATGATGGAGTTACCTCCGCAAAGTTCCGCTACTCTGGGTTCTTCGAAAGTTAAGGGCTCTAGAGATTTTCCGCACGCCAGGCATGTTGAGGATCGTACTACTTGGAAAGTCTCAAAGCTCATATAGTCTAGGTTGCAAAATAAGATCTTGTTTGCTAAGAAAGACTCCCTTCCTAGGATTAGGTTTACTGATTCTCGAACCTCTACACTCGCTATGACTCCCAAGATGGGTGGAAAAACACCTACTGTTTCACATGTGGGAAGCCCCTCGTCACTCAGCCTTCCAAAGAAGCATTCAAGGCAGGCAGTTTTTTCAGGGAGGATAGTGGAGACGTTCCCGTAGGTTTCGATGGCGGCTGCAAAGACATATGGAACCTTAAGTTTTAGACATGCTCTGTTTATCGCATATCTCGGAGCTACCCTATCGAGACCATCTATGACCACGTCCATCCCTTCCACGATCCTGTCTGCGCTGGTAGCATTGATAGTAATTGGCATAGGTTCAACTTCAATACTCGGGTTTATCGCCTTTAGTCTTTTGGCAGCGACCTCAACTTTTGGATAGCCGAGGAATTGAGTTTCATATAGTGTCTGTCTTTGGAGGTTTGCGAGCTCGACAATATCATGGTCGACGAGACGAAGATATCCTACACCCATAGCCGCGAGCTGAGGAGCGGATATGGAGCCGAGTCCTCCAACACCGGCTATGCAGACCCGAGCCTTCTTCAGCCTTCTCTGACCCTCAATCCCAATGCCTCTTAAGACGATCTGCCTTGAATAGCGTATTAGGTCCTCGCTAGAAAGATCCGTAAGCTCTCACCTATCCACCACTAACTGAAGGTAGGATTGAAACCTCGTCTCCATCTCTTAGAAGGGTTTCAAATCCTTGAAGGAATCGTACGTTCTTACCGTTAACGTAGAAGTTCAGGAGTCGTCTTGGGCTCCCATCGTGTTCGAAAAGTCTTCCACTTAACTCATCGCTGTATTCTTCTACAAGAGCTCTTAAGGCCTCCATTAGGTTCGACGCCTGAACTTTGACTTCCATCCCCTTTGGGGCACGCATTAGGCTTGAGGAGATAAGGATCCTAACACTCATTATATCGCCTCAAATGCAAGACCTTTGCAAGAGAACTGAGAGTTGGCTCAACTTCAATAGGTTTCTGAGCCCCGTTCAAGAGAGCATCCCCTGCCTTTAGGCCATTCCCTGTCACGTAGCATACGATGACCTCGTCTCTAGAGATCTTGCCATATTCCAAGAGCTTCCTCAGGACGGCTATGCTAACTCCTCCAGCCGGTTCCGAGAACACTCCCTCGGTTTTTGCTAGAAGCCTGATCCCTTGGAGGATTTCTTCGTCGGTAACAGACTCTGCTACTCCGCCAGTTTTCCTTATCAGCTTTAGTGCATATACGCCGTCGCCAGGATCCCCAATTGCGAGGCTTTTTGCCACTGTTCTGGGTTCTTCGACTGGATGAACGTCCTCAGCTCCTGTTCTGAAGGCATTTACCACAGGGGAGCACCCCTCGGGTTGGACTCCTACTAGGCGGGGTCCTGAGCTATTTATTAGCCCAAGTTTATTTAGCTCCTCGAAGCCCTTTTGGATAGCGCATAGAAGTGCTCCGCTTCCGACAGGTATGACTGCTAGGTCCGGTGTTTTCCAGCCAAGTTGTTCACATGTTTCGAAGGCTAGGGTCTTGGATCCCTCGACATAATAGGGACGAATGTTTATGTTTGCTAAAGCCAAACCATAAGCATCACCTGCTTGGGCAGCCAATCTATTTGCATCGTCATAAGTCCCTTTTACCGATATTATAGTGGCTCCATAGGTTGTTGCTTGAACTATCTTGTTCATTTCTATGCCCGTGGGCACAAAGACATAACATTTGAGACTAGCTATGGCCGCATGGGCTGCAACGGATGCCGCTAGATTTCCTGTAGAAGCACAGCCTACAGCTTTCATCCCAAACTGCAAGGCCGTGGAAACAGCCACGGCTGCCGGCCTATCCTTAAAGGAACCTGTTGGGTTCACGGTATCATCCTTCACGTAGAGGTTCTTCAGCCCCAAACACTCGCCAAGCCTAACACATTTTCGGAGTGCTGTATAGCCTGCTCCAATGTCTATAGCCTTAGAAACATCTGATACTGGAAGAAGCTCTGAGTAGCGCCAGACCGTTCTTGGCCTTCTTTTGAAAGAATTTCTCCTCAACTCTATGGAATCATAGTCATAAAGGACATCTAGAGGCCCGAAGCACTCATCGCATGTATAGGCAATAACTGGCGGCAACTCTTTACCGCACTCCCTACACTTGATGGCTTTTACGTAGTTCAGCTTAATCAACTCCTATAACGGTGTTAAACACTAAACAATGTTATATATAAATCTTGCATATTTATTCGAAGAAATATGTCGAATTTGTAATAATATTCCCTTGCTTGTTCTTCGGTTACTATTCCTCTGAGCAAATTCCTAACGGGTTCTGAAGGTTGAGTAATGGTGGGGTAACTGCTATAGTGTTCTTCTGTAGTTAACGTTAAACGCTAAACCAATAGCAATATTTCCAAACCCGGTTCAGAGTATCCGGATAATACCACCTTTCAGGTTTGTATATGGATAGGTAGCGATTCTGTTGAAATAACATATTATAAGGTCTTTTCAAACAGCATGTATCAGTTGAAGTTACTCTTCTTGATTAAACCTATTCCAAGTCATCTATGATGAGCTCTCTTACAAGTGATGCAAGACTAACGCATGAAACAAATCTTGCACTTATTCATTTTTACTACCTACCAGAGCCTTAAAGAACGCCTAGTTCTTTCTTATGAGTCCGGCTAAATGCTTGAGTAGTGTTTGACGAGTTTTTGAGGCTATTCTTCTAATCGATTGATTATGATTCTTGTCATCCCTATGAACTCCTATGTAAGCATTCTTTAATTCTTGCATTCATCTTTTCTTTTGCATCAGACCCACGACACAGGAATTACAACGCCTTAGAGCTTGCTATGTCGTAAAATTTATATAGAATGTTATAACATTGTTATAATAGTGCTGGGGTGGCTGAGTGGTTAGGCAGCGGGCTGCAGACCCGCTTCACGTCGGTTCAAGTCCGGCCCCCAGCTTCTTTGCCTATGAAACAAAGTTGATATACCATGAGCGAGAAAGCTGTGTACGAGACCTTTGAGGCTCTCTTTGCTTTAACAGATCTTAGACAGGTTTTCAGAGAGACGAAGCCTTTCTACCAACTTAATGAGGAGCAAAAGAAAATGGTTCGGGAGATCCTTGACCGAGTGAAGAGAAGTTTGAGGATTATCGAAGAGGAAGTCGGGATATGATGTATATCGGCGGAGGTATTGAAGTTAGGGCTAGGGAGGAGCTCTTCATAAACATACATCCTATTCAGCCAGGTGGAAGGCTTACACCGGAAGCTATGAAAGCACTTATTGCGTATGGAGATGGCTACTCGACCTGTGACTGGTGCCAGAAGCCCTTCAGACTCGACAAGATTCGGCGTCCACCTATCGACGAATTCCACGCTGAGCTAGCGGAATTCCTTGGAATGGATGAGGCTAGAGTTGTTCCAGGAGCAAGAAGAGGGTTCCAAGCTGTTATTTCTTCTGTCGCCGGGCCCGGAGATACCGTCATAGTCTCGTCTCTAGCTCACTACACAGAGTTTCTAGCCATTGAGGATGTGGGGGCTATCGTTAAGGAGGTTCCATTGAATCAGAAGAACGTAATTACAGGAGAGAATGTGGCTAAGAAAGTAGATGAAGTTCGACGCGAAACTGGGAAGCTACCGAAGCTAATTCTCATCGACCATTTTGACTACATGTTTGGAAACGAGCATGAGATCCGAGACATCGCAAAGGTAGCCAAGGAATACAGAATACCTTTCCTCTGCAATGGTGCCTACTCTGTGGGCGTGATGCCTCTAAGAGGAAAGGAAGTAGGTGCGGATTTCTTAGTCGGGTCGGGACATAAAAGCTTCGCCTCCCCAGCTCCTTCTGGAATAGTAGCGGTCAAGAAGGAATGGGCTGACCAGGTTTTTAGGACGACACAGATGGTAGGAGATGTGACAAAAAGAAGATTCGGGGTTAAAGAGGTTGAGATGCTTGGTTGCACTCTTATGGGCGCCAACTTGATAGCTATGATGGCAAGCTTTCCTGCCGTGAAAGAAAGAGTTAAACGATGGCCGGAGGAAGTTAAAAAGGTCAACTACTTCGCTAAGGAGTTTCTCAAGATTCGAGGAAATGTTATTCTTAGCGAGATGCCGAGGAAACATACACTAACAAAGGTTGATACCTCAAAAAGCTTCGACATAGTTGCCAAAGGACATAAGAGAAGAGGCTTCTTCCTAGGTGAAGAGCTTAGGGAGAGACATATCATCGGGGAGTTCTTTGGCGCCACAAAGGCTTGGAAGCTCAACACCTACGGGCTCACATGGGCTCAAGTCGAGTACCTAGCTAAAGCTTTTCAAGAGATCGCTAAGAAATATGGGATAGATGTGGATTAGTTTAGATAGACAGCAGTAATTGAGGTTAAGTAGTTGAGGAAACATCTCCCAGACTTTGTGAAGAATATGCGTGTAGTGTCTATCGAGGAGCTACGAGGTCACGAGGATATAGATCCGGCTCATTTAGAAGCTCTTACAACACAGATAGAAGCTGATGGAATTTTGAAGAAGCCCATAGTGGCCGATGACTGTACACGTGTAATCCTTGATGGCCATCACAGGGTTGCAGCTTTGAAAAAGCTTGGATGTCGCAAAGTATACGTATGCTTCGTTGATTATGCCTCTTCAAGGATCGTTGTAGAACCTGGGAAGTCGGGAAAAGCGATGAACAAGGAAGTCGTCCTTAGGGCGGGTCTTTCAGGAAAGCTTCTTCCTCCCAAAAGCTCGAGACATATGGTTAGGCTTTCTAAGGAAATGAAGCATATATCATATATCCAGAGGGATGTCAATGTTCCTCTGGAAAAGTTGAAGTAATAGTGGGGTCTTCATCGAATTACTAGTCTGGTCAGAAAGAAGCTAGGAGAACAGATATAATCGCAAACTAACATTTTTTAGAATTTTTCCATTGTATACGAATCATCTAGGTAATTTCTTGAAATTTTCATGCATATTCCCTTCAGAACCACTCAGTGTATGTTTTGAAGTAATGATGAAATGTTTAACCTAAGCTGATGTAGCAAAGCATAACGCTTAACTATAACGTCGTTATAGCTATCGCGACGATAAAAATGGAAGGAGGAGAATTTCTGTGCGCCTTCTAATGCTTCACTCGGACTACTTTCGATATGAATGCGTCCAGAAGACGCCTATTTCAGAAGAAGCGGGGGATGAAACTTTGAGGGAGCTCGTGAAGGAGCCGGTTCTGGTTGTCCTCATATGTTGCGAAAAGAAAGATGAGGAAGCCCCATTAAAAGTTGCTGAGAAGGCTGTTGAAGCCATATTAGATATAGCGAAGCGGGTAAAGGCGTCGACCTTGGTTCTACATCCCTTTGCACATCTTTCTGATGAACTCTCTTCTCCTAATCTCGCTAGGATCATTATCAATGAAATGAAAAATATTCTTAATTCTAAAGAAGACTACAAGGTTTTGAAAACACCTTTTGGCTGGAGGGAGATTCTCGAGCTCCGGGTGAAGAGCCATCCAATTTCGAAGGTATACAGAAAGGTCATCCCGGAGTAAAGCATATGAGTCAAGTTGACCGTGTATCTTGAGTTAACTTTGTAAAGCGAGATTGGGTTGTTCTAAGTCTCGATGTGGTTGCAATGCTCTCACTGTATGTTGATATGCTGACAGCATGAACTGGGGGAGGCTGGTCTGTTTACGCTGGAAGAAACCTGACAATTGATGTCTGGCCGAGACGCGTTCTCTTATGCTTCCCTATATGAAAGAGTTGAAGACTTCTAAAGGAGCTAGGTCAAAAAGAAGCAACATGCCTTCATACCCCGGGTGAAGAGCTACCTTTTTTAAGAGTCTTTAGGAGCTCTGAGTCCTTGAGGATTGTACAAAGCTTACAGAAAAAATCTATGGCTTCGTTTGGCAGAACCCTTCCCTCCTTTATCTCTTCAACGAGTATATCAACGGATGACCGAATCTTCGGAATCTTCTCCAGCTCCTTGACAAATTTGTTGCCTCGCTTCGAGTGCAGATAATAGCTTATTGCTGCCTGAGTAGTTCCGAGACTCTTCGCAGCATCTACCTGACTAAAGCCATGTTCCTCGATAAGAGTTTTCGCTACGAGAGCTCTGTAGGCAGGCAACACATAGCGAAGAATAACTTCACAAGGTGGACGCAAGGCTTTAAGCTCTCCTTTTATCTCTCTAACTTAAACTTAAATGTAAAAGTCATATATAACATTGTTATTGACTGGGAACATTGCACTGTATTCCATGCTTAAACTCAAGGCGCTTAGTGTCTCGCTATGTTAAGAGTTCTTTCAAAGCCTCCTTCAACTCATCAACATTTTCTGCATTCCTCACGAGCATTCTACCTGTGCTTGTTACGCTGATGTCTAGATTCTTGTACTTAACCTTCACTATAGCGCCTAAAACATTCCCCGTAACGACACCTTTATGTAAGATTTTTTCCGAAGCCTCTTTGAGGTCTTCAATCTTCAGCGTGACTACAAACTCCTT
>JAWBNY010000052.1:0-7687 GCA_038826985.1 Bathyarchaeia archaeon
TCACAACGTTATAGGTATAATCTTTTACTATGTTGTTTCGAAGATATTGACTCCGACAGAGATAGGTATTATGTCTACGCTTAACTTTGTGCATGCAACATTTGTTGTTCTAGCTCCTCTTGGCCTGCAGTTTGCTGCTGTGAAATATGTAGCAGAGCATCTGGCTCAAGGTGAGAATGAGAAGGCATCCGCTGTGGCTAGAACAATGATTAAGTTGGTTCTTGCCGCCTCTATTGGATTTCTTATTTTGTTTGTGGCGTTTGCTGTTTCATTCGTACAGAAATGGGTGGAGATGGACAAAGTCGAAACATTATATGTTGTTATCTCTGTTGCAGCAACCTTCGGCGCTTTGCGTAATGCCTACTTGGCGCTTTTGCAAGGTCTTCAGTTATTTGACAAGTATGCGGTTGCTAACCTTGCATCTATGGGTCTTTCCAAGCTACTTGGTATTGTTTTTGTGCTATTGGGCCATAGACTTTTGGGAGTAGTTACAGGTACTCTTCTTGGAGAGATTGGAGGTCTTTCCTTAACGTTCTTCTACTATCGAGGAAACCTACCACCGACGAGGGAAGGTGTGAAGCAGAGGCCACTCCTAAACTTCAGTTTGCCTATATTTGGAATGATGTTGCTTGCAACGTTCCAAGATTGGTCTGACCGAATGCTTTTTCTTATTGTGTCACGTGATCTTGATGCCCTTGGTCTCTTCGAACTTGTGATTAGAGCTTCGGCTTCACTAGGCATAATAGGAGCGATTGTTGATGTTATTATGTTTCCAACTTTTTCTGATGCATTTGCTAAGGGAGGCAAGAGAAATATTGGATCTATGATGGGCGTTGCCCTTAGATATCTCGGGTTTATGTATTTTCCAGCAGCTGTTGGTATGGCAACCATATCCAAGACAGCGATGACCATACTTTACCAAGCTAGAACTGCAGAGGCAGGATATCTACCATTGACCATCATTTCAATATTCACAATATTTGGGACTTTTGCAACAATTTTGAACTCTGGACTCAAGGCGATAGGTAAGACATCGGCATTCATCCGGATCTCGCTGTTGGCATTAGCCGTGGACGGCGCTATAGTATATTTCTTGCCGCCTTTGATAGGTTTGTACGGTGCAGTAGTCGCTAGATGCGCCTCATTCTTTGTTACTTTCACATATACCTTCTTGCTCTTTAGAAGGGAATGTGAGCTAAGGATCGACTATGAAGGGTTGTTGAAAGGAATAATAGCTTCAATAAGCATCGTTCCACCGGTTGCGCTTCTAGATAAGTATGTTCATTTCACAAATATCTTTTTCAGCCTAGGTGCCGAGATAACTGTTGCTGTGTTCACATATTTGTTAGCTCTATTGCTTATTAGAGCACTAAATGAGCATGATTTCAATATTCTTAAGCAAATAATACCTGTTAGGTTGCACACTATATTAAATATTTTGGAGCGGGTATATCTTCGTTGAGGCCAACTATATCATTTAATAAGAGTTAACAGGGGGTTTTGCAACTGCTAGACATACGGTTTGTTAGGGAACATCCAGAAGTGGTTAAAGATGACTTATCCAAGCGTGGAGAATTTGAAAAAATCTCATTATTGGATAGGCTATTGGAACTTGATTCAAAATGGAGGAGTGAAGTAACAAGAATAAATGAGTTAAGAAAGATCCGTAACAGACTAATTCAAGAGGTTGAAGCCTCAAAAAGAAGTGGAGCTAGCTTTTCAGATAAGATCTCAGAAGCATCTGCTCTAAGCTCTGAGATCCGGAAGCTAAGGGAAAGGGTAGATTCTTTACGAGAAGGAGTTGATTCAATCCTTATCCAGCTTCCAAACATCATGGATCCATCCGTCCCATTTGGTAAAGATGACTCAGATAACGTTGAGGTTAGGCGATGGGGAACCCCTACCTTTTTTGACTTCGAGCCTAAGGATCATATCAGCCTTGCCGAAAAACTTGGACTAGTAGATGTTGAGAGAGCCGCTAAGGTGGCAGGAAGTCGATTCTATTATTTGCTTGATGAACTGGTTCTTCTAAATTATGCTCTTATTCGTTACGCACTTGACTTCTTGGTGAGGAAAGGTTTCACTCTTGTTCAACCACCATACATGATTAGGAGAGAGGCTGTTAGTGGAGCAGTTGCTCTCTCTGACTTTGAGGATATGATCTACAAGGTTGAGAATGAAGACCTTTACCTAATTGCAACCTCAGAACATCCCATACTTGCCATGCATATGGGTGAGATCCTCGATGGAAACATGCTGCCTCTTCGGTATGGTGGGGTTAGCCCATGTTTCAGAAAAGAGGCTGGGGCACATGGTAGAGACACAAAAGGGATCTTCCGAACTCATCAATTTGAGAAAGTTGAACAATTTGTTTTCTGCAGACAGGAGGACTCGCCAAAAGAACATGAGCAGCTAATTGCGAACGCTGAGGAGTTTTTCCAAAGTCTAAGAATTCCATATAGAGTTGTAAATGTTTGTAGCGGAGACCTTGGAACTGTAGCTGCGAAGAAATATGATCTAGAGGCATGGCTTCCTGGACAGAAAAAGTTTAGAGAGCTTGTTTCATGTAGTAACTGCACCTCCTATCAAGCTGTCAGCGCGAAGATAAGATACAGAGACCGTCCTGATGAGCAAACAATGTTTGTACACACACTGAACAGTACACTAGTTGCCACGGAGAGGGCTCTCATAGCTATCATGGAGAACTATCAGAATAGAGATGGGTCGATAACGATACCTGATGTATTAGTTCCATATATGAACGGTAGGACACTTATCTCATCCAAGTAGTTTGAGCCAATTCTCGGTGTCATCCAAGGCTGTTTTGGAGTAGCATAAATTTGTGATACTTCATTAAGGAAATCGTTTATAGTGTGATACCACATTGGGTGCGCTGATGAGGGGCAGGTAAGTTTGGCGAGGTTTATTTTCGTCACAGGAGGGGTGTTGAGCTCAGTTGGCAAAGGAACTGTGTGTGCTTCTATAGGGCGTATCCTTCAGGAGATAGGTTTGAAAGTAACAGCTGTCAAAATCGACCCTTATCTGAATGTGGATGCAGGAACTATGAACCCTTACATGCATGGCGAGGTCTTTGTCTGCGAAGATGGAGGAGAAATGGACCTTGATTTAGGAACCTATGAACGATTTCTTGATATTACTGTGTCTCGTGACGCAAACATTACCACTGGCCAGGTATACTGGGCCGTCATCGACAAAGAGAGGCGTGGCGACTTCCTTGGTAAATGCGTTCAGATTATCCCTCACATTACCGATGAAATCAAGAGAAGGATTCGACTGGTTGCTGAGAAGACTGGAGCCGATGTAGTTCTTGTCGAATGTGGTGGGACGGTGGGGGACATCGAGGGTTTGCCTTTCTACGAGGCCTTCAGACAGATGCGGCTTGAAGAAGGAATTGAAAACACAATCTTTGTGCATGTTCCACTGATTCCTATACTTGATGTAACAAGAGAGCAGAAAAGCAAACCTGCACAGCATAGTATACAAGAACTTCGTAGAATTGGGCTCCAGCCAGACTTAATAGTAGCTAGATGCAGGGAACCGCTTGATACGGAGGTTCGAAATAAAATCGCTTTATTTGGAAGTGTTGACAAGCAGGCTGTTTTTACATCTCCAAATGTTGACAACATCTACGAATTGCCTATGATACTTGACAAACAAGGATTGGGAAGCTACCTATGCAAGAGAATGGGCATACCGCAGATAGATTTGAATTGGGAGAGATGGGAGCACATCATGCGTGGCTTCTCAAATGCTGACTACGAGGTTAAAATAGCGATATGTGGTAAATATGCGAAGCTTGCTGACAGCTACATCAGCATAAACGAAGCGCTCAAGATAGCTGGTGCATATATTTCCACAAAGGTCTCCCTTTTCTTCATAGAGTCTGAAACATTTGAGAAAGATGAGAACATAGTGTTGCTTGACGACTTCGATGGTATAGTCGTACCTGGCGGCTTTGGTTTCAGGGGTACTGAAGGTAAGATCAAAGCAATCAAATATGCAAGAGAGAGAAACAAACCGTTCCTAGGTTTATGTCTAGGCTTTCAACTAGCAACAGTCGAATACGCCCGTAACGTGTGCTCCTTAGAATGGGCTAACAGCACTGAACTCGACCCCCATACTCCGTATCCAGTGGTTGATATTCTTCCTGAACAGAGCGAGGTGTTGTATAAGGGTGCTACAATGCGTCTAGGGGCTTCTCCAATCGTTGTGAGTAAAGGAACCTTAGCTCATAGACTTTATGGAGCAGACGTGATCTACGAGAGACATCGGCACAGATATGAGATCAACCCTGTTTACATACCTATCCTAACTGAGACAGGGCTTGTTTTCAGTGGAAAGACACCTGATGGGATAAGAATGGAAATACTTGAATTACCAAACCACTACTTCTTCCTCGGAACTCAGTACCATCCGGAATTCAAATCAAGATTGGGAAGACCTGACCCAGCCTTCTACGGTTTTGTTAAGGCGTGTCTTGATAATAAGCTTGGTATGGATAGACCTGAATTCGACCCGAAGGTCTCTGAAAACTGTGAAGCACTCTTTCTGAGACGGTAGAAACTTGTGTCATTAGAAACCTATTGGGCAAGGAACTTGCTGAATTATGCAACTTATTATCTCGACATGAAAACATTGATAGATTAGATGCTTTCTAGCATCTTACAATTCCAACTGGACGGGATCGAGCTCTGCTTAGGCCGATTGCGATAGGAGCAGATGCGTATCCACACTACAGCGGTCGAAGAGAGTCCTCGAGTTCTAACTTTTTCGCTGCAGCTGTTCTGGATGAAAATGGAGAAACAAAGATTATTGAACGCATCTCGCTTACCCGGCTTATCGAGTATGTGAGGCGCTATAGACCTACATATTTCGCTCTAGATAATGTCTATGAATTAGCTCGCGACTTCAATGGTCTTCAGAACGTTCTTCTGAAGTTGCCAGAAAGTACAAGGGTGGTTCAGGTGACCGGTTTTCCAGGTGAACAGAGTGATCTGCAATCGCTAGCAGTAAAACATGGGCTTAACATACCCTCGAAGCTCTTGCCTGTCGAAGAGGCTCTTGCATGTGCGCTTCTTGCAAGCCGGGGAGTTGGAGCAGAAGTTGTTGCATTTGAGAACGAGACAAAGATAGTTGTTTGCAGGAATATTAGTCTCGGTGCAGGTGGAGCAAGCCAATCCCGGTTTAGACGGAAGGTGCATGTTTCGATTCTTGCAGTTGCACGAAACATTGAACACGCTCTGCAGACAGCAGGACTTGATTACGACCTTTTTACCGAAGAATCAGATTTTGGTTTAGAAAGAGCTGAATTCACGGTATATGCTCATCGAACAATGCTTAATGGCATCGTTCGCCCTTCTCGCAGCAATTGTATCCAAGTTAGAATTCTGCCCGTATGCAGTACACATATCAGGTTCACTCCGATAGTGTCCTCCAAGTCTTTCAGGCTAGAGACCAAGCAAAAACCGAAGATATTGGTTGGAATAGATCCAGGAACTACATGCGGCATCGCAGTCCTGACGCTGGATGGACGTCCAATACGCATCGAGAGCCATAGGAACATGAGTCGTGGAGACTTGATACGGGTTCTAGCCGAATCAGGGGATCCTGTCCTCTTTGCTTCAGATGTGGTTCCTCATCCACAGTTCTTGGCAAAATTGGCTAAAAGCTTTGATGCTGTTGTATTCGAGCCCGAGTCTGACCTCAGCGCTGTGGAGAAGCAGGCAATTGCTAAAGAATTCGAACAGACCTACAAACTGGAAATTAAAGATCAGCATCAAAGAGATGCTTTAGCAGCTGTTGCAAAAGCTTTCAACCATTATAAAGCAAAGTTCGTCAACATTGAGGATGAAATTCGTAAGTTAGATATCCAGATTTCGATGGATGATGTGAAGACGTTGGTTATTAGAGGATACTCGATTCAGAATGCAATCAGCTCTATAAGTCTTAAGAAACCTAAGCAGATGGATACGGAGAAACAGGAAGCCAAAATAGAGCAGTCTGAGGAGAGAATTAAATTCAGAGCTCTCCACGAAGTTCTCTCCTTCTATAAACAGCGTTACCGCGAGTTATTGGAACTGAATAGACGGCTTAACTTGAAGATAAAAGAACTTGAGTCAAAGGTCACAGAGCTCAGTAGCATTCTAGAACTAGAGAGAAGAAGAAACCTAAGAGAGATCCGTAAAGACAGGGATGTTCAGACTCTTCGTAGAGAGAATGAGTCTTTAAGAAAGCAGCTTGAGGAGATACGTCTGAAGTTCCAGACAGCGCAAGAGGTGGCAGGCACCCGTCAGGCGCAGAAGGAACCAGAGTGTTTGGAACTCTTACCGTTGAAGCCTTTGGAATCCTTTACAAGGAAAGGTCTGGAGAAAGCACTATCCTTAATCAGTATACGAAGTGGGGACATCGTCTTCTCCTTCAACTCTAACGGCGGCGGGGCCTCAACAGCGAATGAACTTCTCAAGCGTGGAATCCGAGCTGTTGTCTCTCAGACAAATATGCCACATCAGGTGCAGCAACTTCTGGAGGATAACGGTGTGCCAGTAATTTTCCTGAAAGACATCAACCTCCAATGGGTCGAGGGGAGACCATACGTTTCTAGAGAAGACTTTGAAAAGGCACTTGCTGCCAAGACAGCTAGGGAGAAGGTAGAAGCTGAAAAATCTATACAGCAGTTACTTCAAGAATATAGAAGAGATAGGCTTAGTAGAGCGTGATTTTTCGCGTGAGAATTGCCTCTGTGATCTTTCGAATGTTCGATAGCTCATCGTCAACGATGCTCTTAATCTCTGTTTCAACAGCTCTGAGCGATGATGTTTTATCAATGATAACTTGAACATCAGCCATCATTGGCTGGTCGATCGGTTTCCCTATCTGACTCAGGAGCTTGACGTAGGCTTCTCTAACTCCTTTTGTTTCCTTACAAATCTTATGGGCCATATTTCCAGCCAAAACGTTGTATATTTTCCCAACATGATTAACAGGATTCTTTCCAGCGACTGCTTCGAGAGACATTGGGCGACAAGGGGTTATGAGGCCATGGACACGGTTCCCGCGACCTGTGTTGCCATCGTCACCCCCCTCTGCTGATGTACCTGTTAACGTAAGATAGACGACCTTTCTAGATATATCGTCTTCTGTATTGACGCTGACATTTACTTCACGTTTTGTCATTTTAGAAGCTAGGTCTAACACTCGGTTCCTAACCTCAGATTTCACGGATAGATATTGGTCAAGGTCCGGAGTTAGGCTACTAATCTGTGGGGCAGCTACGGTTATATCTATCCTGTTCCGGTACCGCATTCCCATCACTTTTATATCTTCACCGACGCTCGGCAACTCTTTTTTGACCTTGGTGGAGTTCAAGTACACCTCGGTTTCATAGACTATCCGTTCCGTCTCACTCAGCGGAGCGAAGCCTATCCCGAATGAAGTATCATTGGCTAAGGGCATTTCAAGGCATGACTCAAAGTTATGAATCAGGTCAAAAGATCCTTGTCTTATCATATAGTTACATACAACATGCTTTTCAACATCAAGGAATCTAAAGTTGCGGCGCAGAAAGTCTTTCATCGCTTCTAACGTGATTGTTCCTATAGGAACAGAAGAAATCTTGCCATTACGAACAACCTGCGTTACAGCTCTGCCAGCAACGATAAGTGTGATT
>JAWBNY010000053.1:0-7535 GCA_038826985.1 Bathyarchaeia archaeon
GGAAACGCTTGTTATCTCCTCAACTGCTTCTGGTGTGTACTTGCTGACTGTCGCTGCAAATTCTTCGAAGCCCTCGCAACGGGTGTCTACAAACTCCTTATCGTAGAGGCCTTCGTTGAGGATCACATTCATAATGCCGTTCAAGAGAGCAACGTCGGTTCCGTTTTTATGTCTCAACCAAATCTTTGAAAACTTGACAAGTTCAACTTTGCGTGGGTCTGCAACTATCAGCTTCGCTCCGTTGTTCATAACCGCCTGTTTTATGTACATGCCTATGATTGGGTGGTTTTCTGTCGTGTTTGAGCCTATAACCAGAATTGCGTCTGAATTGATGACTTCTCGTATTGAATTGGTCATCGCGCCTGACCCGAAAGCTCTTGAGAGTCCTGCTACAGTGGGGGCATGGCAGAGCCTTGCACAGTGGTCGATGTTATTCGTTCCGAAACATGTCCGTATGAATTTTTGAAATAGATAGTTCTCCTCGTTAGTGCATTTTGCGGAGGATAATCCTGCCAAGCTATCAGCGCCATACTTCTCCTTTATCTCTTTGAATCTCGATGCCACATATTCAAGTGCCTCACTCCATGAAACTTTCTGGAACACTCCATCTTTCTTTATCATTGGGGATGTAAGACGCTGCTTTGATTGCACGAAATCATATCCGAACCGACCTTTAATGCAGAGGCTTCCCATGTTCTCAGGTCCTTCCTCGTTTCCCATGACCCGGACTATCGTTTGATCCTTCACGTAAAGGTCCACGAGGCAACCTACACCACAGTATGGGCACACGGTTGTAACTTTCTTGAGTTTCCACCACTGTCCTTTGAACCTTGAAGGCTTCTCTGTTAAGGCTCCTGTGGGGCATACTTGGACACATTCACCGCAAGATGTGCAGTCTGAATCTGAGAGAGACTGGTCGATACCTGCTGATATTGTCAGGTTGAATCCACGTTTACCAAAACCAATCACCCATTCCTGCCTCCCCTCTTGGCAAGCGCGTACACATCTGCCACATAGGATGCACTTGTTATGGTCTCTCACAATAAGTGAGCTGGAATCGTCAACAGGCTTCTTCGGTTCTATGAGGGGAAAACGAATCTTGTCACGTTCGATTCCCAGCTCATATGCGATATCTTGAAGTTCACATTTGCCGTTACTTTCACAGGTTACGCAGTCTAACTTGTGGTTGGCTAGAAGTAGCTCCACTACCATCCTTCGTGCTTTTAGGACTCTTTCGCTTGAGGTTTTTACGACCATGCCTTTGCTGACAGGCATCGCGCATGCAGCTGCTAGATTCGGTGCTCCTTCAATTTCCACTACACAGACACGGCAGGCCCCTGAGATTGACAGTCTTGGATGGTAGCAGAGGGTGGGAATATGGATGCCCTTCTGCTTTGCAACCTCAAGTATCGTCTCCCCCGGCTTTGCGAAGACTTGTTGTCCATCTATTGTAAGCTCTATCTGGCTCATCTATGTCTCCTCCACAATCTTCCTGTCACAGTGAAGACACCTAGTCGCCTCCCTTACCGCATCATCCGTTGAGTATCCGAGCTCGGTCTCGGAGAAGTTTCTAACCCTCCTATTCAGAGGTAGATACTTGCAGGGAACCCTAGGCTCTTCTTTGACTTCAGCTTCTAGATCAAAGTAGATGTCTTCGATCCTTGAGTTCTTTCTAACATTCTGAGGAATCACACCTTTACCACCTAGAAACCTGTCGATCGACTCAGCCGCCTTTATTCCAGAAGCGATAGCTTCAACAACCGTGGCTGGCCCAGACACGCAGTCTCCCCCAGCGTAGACGCCTTTTATGTTTGTTTCAAGAGTGTCAGGGTCAACTTCTACGGTCGACTGTCTTGTCAGCTTAAGCCCATTTTCCCTCAATTTTTCCGCGTCTATGAACTGGCCAGTTGCCAAGATCACGGCATCAACGGGAATGGAGAACTCTGTTCCCGGAATTGGGGCAGGGGTTCTCCTACCGCTCGTATCGAACTCTCCTAGAGCCATCCTTACGCAAACAATCTCTTTCGCTCTCCTTGGAATCCCGTCTGGGTGTTCCGCTTCGTCTCCAAGGATTCTTACAGGGTTTACGAGATAGTTGAATACCACTCCTTCTTTTTCAGCTTCTTCAACCTCTTCGATTGAGGCAGGCATCTCTTCCTTGCGGCGGCGATATATTACCTGCACCTTGTCTGCCCCTAGCCTGATTGCGGTTCGGGCCGCGTCAACTGCGACGTTTCCTCCTCCAATTACAACAACCTGTCCTTTAAGCTCGGTTATCCTACCTAGGTTTACATCTGCCAGGTAGTTGATGCCTTGATGCACATTCTCAAGATTTTCACCAGGTATGCCTATGGTTCTTGTTGCCCAAGCTCCGACGGATACGAATATTGCTTTGTAGCCGCTTTTGAATAGGTCGCTTATGGTGAAGTCTCTTCCAAGCTGCCTGTTGGTTTCAACCTTCACACCGAGGCTTAGAATGTTGTCTATTTCCATTTTGAGTATGTCTCGAGGTAGCCTGTATGCAGGTATACCGATGGCCATCATTCCGCCTAGGACATTCGAAGCTTCAAAGACGGTTACAGGGTACCCTAAGCGGGCAAGATGATAGGCGGCGGTAAGACCAGCAGGACCTGCACCTATAATGGCAACCTTGGCATCCTTTGGATTAGCGAAGGAACTTAATACAGGCGACTTAGAATTTGTTTCTAACATGTAGTCAGAAACAAACCTCTTTAACAACCTAATGGCAACTGGGTCATCTAGGTCTCCTCGCCTGCACTTCGACTCACAGACATGTGTGCATACTCTGCCACATACTCCGGGAAAAGGCATTCTTTCAACAATCAGGTCATATGCCTCTCTGAACCGGCCCTGAGAGATGAGCGCAATGTATCCATGTGTATCCAACCCTGCTGGGCACGCGTTGGAGCAGGGCGACTCGATAAGTGCTTCACATACGCCTGCAGGACATTTCTTATATTTCACATGAGCATCATATTCGCTTCTGAAGTGGCGTATTGTGCTCAAGACAGGGTTTGGACCTGTCTGTCCAAGACCGCAGAGCGCTGAATCCTTAACCGTCAATGCGATGTCTCTCAGCAACTCGACGTCGCCTTCCCTACCTTGGCCGGTGGTTATTCTGTTCAGAATGTCAAGCATTGCCTTGAAGCCTTCACGGCACGGAGTGCATTTACCACATGACTCACTCAGACAGAAGTCAAGAAAGAAGCGAGCAATGTCAACCATACATTTGTCTTCATCCATCACTACTAGTCCGCCGGATCCCATTATTGCGTCAAGTTGCTTTAGAGTCTCATAGTCTACTGGAACGTTGAGATATTGTTGCGGGATACATCCACCCGAGGGACCGCCGCTTTGAACAGCCTTAAACTTCTTGTCTTTCTTACATCCTCCACCTATGTCGTAAATGATCTTGCCAATTTCGGTTCCAATCGGCACCTCGATCAGGCCTGTATTATTGGTGTCACCGGCTAATGCATACATTTTGGTGCCTTTGCTTCGTTCTGTTCCAAGCTGCTTGTACCAATCTGCCCCTCGATGTATAATCAGTGGGATGTTAGCTAAGGATTCGACATTGTTTAGAACGGTTGGTTTTCGCCAGAGCCCCTCGGTGGCTGGGAAAGGCGGTCTGGGTCTAGGTGTACCACGCTTCCCTTCAACCGAAGCAAGCAGCGCTGTCTCTTCTCCACAGACAAACGCGCCAGCGCCCACGCGTATCTCGATGTCAAAAGAGTGGCTTGATCCTAGGATGTTTTCACCGAGCAGTCCCGCTTCCTTAGCTTGCGCGATTGCAAGCTTAAGCCTCTCGATCGCGAGGGGATACTCCGCACGGATGTATATGTAGCCCTGCCTAGCCCCTACAGCGTAACCGGCGATGATCATACCTTCAATTACTCTATGGGGGTCACCAGCTATCATGTACCGGTCCATGAAGGCCCCTGGATCCCCTTCATCAGCATTGGCAACAACATACTTCACGTCCCCCTTAGCCTGCCGGGTTAACTGCCACTTCAAGCCAACAGGAAATCCAGCGCCGCCTCTGCCTCTTAGGCCAGAGGCCTTAACCTCCTCGACCACACTCTCAGGAGTCATTGTGTGAAGAGCTTTGTACAGTGCATAGTAGCCGTCAGTTGCGATGTACTCTTCCAGCTTTGTAGGATCGATGATTCCGCATCTCTCAAGAACATGCTTCGTCTGATGCTTATAGAAGGGAATATCTTGCATCCGAGCTATTCTTTCACCAGTAGTCGGATTCACGTAGAGGAGACGTTGAACAATAGTACCTCCACGAATATGCTGTTCCACAATCTCTTCCGCATCCCTAGGGAGAAGTCTCTGATAGAGAACCCCTCCTGGGTCGACCACTAGTAGAGGGCCTACACCGCAGAACCCCATACATCCAGTCTCTACAACCCGGACATCATCTTTTAGGCCATGTGTCTCCAAAGCCTTTACAAGAATTTCCTTGACAGCACGGCTACCTGATGAATCACATCCTGAACCCATACAAATACGGATCTGCCATTTATACTGTCTAAGCGAGTTAAGCCACTGCTCCTTGATCGAGTCCAAGTCTGAGAGAGAACGTATCTTCATATACTCACCTTACACCTCATGGCTTGAATATTTCGAGAGGATAGATGGTAGCTTTGCAATGGTCACGTGTCTGTAGAGATCCTTATCGACCATAACAACAGGGGAAAGAGCGCATGCTCCAAGGCAACGAACTATTGTGAGCGAGAAGTTTCTATCCTGAGTTGTGCCACCTACATCTGTTTTCAACATGTCTTTTAGATGCTGAAGAAGGCGTTTTCCACCTCTTACATAACAGGAAGTGCCTTGGCATACAGTTATCGTATGCCTACCCTTGGGAACCATTGTAAAAAGGTTGTAGAACGAGACTACCCCGTATACTATGTTCTGCGGAATACCGAGAGCCTCTGCTACCTGTCTCTGGACATCCATCGGAAGAAAGCCAATGCGTTCTTGGACTCTTTGCAGAGCATTTATCAGATATTCGGGCTTTCCCCTGTATTCCTCTAGAATATCATCGACTTCCAAGTTTTTCTCCATCTTTGTAACCTCATATTAAGCGGCTTGCTCTCTCGTTAGGGATAGATGTTTTGCTTACAAACCGCGAAACATAGATATGTACATTTCCATTAACGTATTAACCTTAGGTGTTATTAACAGCCTCCAAACGCTCGACTGGCTAATACGAAATGAATGGATGAAGACCCTAGATGGGTGCTGTCTAGCAAAAACAGGTGAGCAGATTAGCCTATGTCCAGTCGATGTTCTCTTGGTCGAGCTTCTCCACATAGCTAAGTATCTCTTTTCCTTTTGGGGTGAGGCAGAGGTTCTCCTTTTCTGTGGTGACTAGTCCTGCTTCTTTTAGTTGTCCTAGGTGGGACTCAAAGACTTTTTGACTCATCTTGACGCTTTTCTGCAGGCTGGAGACACTCATAGATCCGGACTTTAGCTTCGTTAGTATCAGCTTTCTAGAAGGATAGTTTGCCACTTGGATTGCCTTTGGGTCTAGCTCATCTTTGCTCATATCTGGCCTCTTCTCCTTTCTTTGCGAACTCCTTACTTAACTAAAGCTAGGATATAAAGTATTCAGCCTTCTACATCGCGGTAATAGAAAGTGAAGCAGTATCTAAGAAATAGGATGGATCATTCAGAAAAGAAGACAGCTTTAGAGTCGATGTGTCAATGGAACTATTCTCAACACAGATAGTTTATCTAAATAGCAATAGAGGTCATATAGATAGTGACGCTATTCCCGCACATTTTCTAACCATTATCCAAAAGAACATGAAGTATAAACTTAAACGATCCTGAAAAAGGTTGAGAGAAAACTCTGGAATTGAAATAAAATAACATATCGTACATCGCTAGAAAGAATCAGGCAATCTCATGTGACCACAAGAAAGCAAGAAGCGCTACCTTTAATAGATACAAAATTTCTTGAATTCTAGACGAAAAATGAGTAAACCATATAGGCTTATACCGGAGGAGTTGCCTGAGATTCAGAAGATTATCAAAGGGTCTATGTATGATGAGTTGCTAGATGACTTCTTAAAGAGCAAATCAAAAACTTGCCGAGTTGAATATGCCGGCAAGAACTCGAAGAACCTTATGTCTGGTATAAGGGCAAGGATAAAGAAGAGGAAACTAGACATAAAACTGGCCATACGAAGCGGTCAACTGTATTTAGTCAAGCTGTAGAAGATGTTCTGTAAGTGTTTGAATGTTCGGTAGAAGTATAATATATCCTTCTATTTTATTTCTAGAATTGCTTCAATACGTCGTTCTTCTCTAAAATCCTATTGCAATAGTAGCATCGTAGACGTAGGGGATCATCTCTTTCCACAAAGAAGGTAGGTTCAATAGGCTCATTACTGTTCGATATACAAGAGATGTTGTCGCACCGCAGGATTCCACGGATGACACGCGGGAGCTTTGTCTTCTGCTTCGCAATTACCTTGTAATCCTCAATTATGTTGATTGTTGCCTTAGGAGCTATCAGTGCAATCTTGTCAACCTCCTCAGCGTTCAGAGCACGTTCCTCGACCTTGACAATGTCCTTTTTGCCCAGTTTCTTACTTGGAACATTCATAACAACACTGACCACGTTGTCACCTCTTCCTGTCATTCCAAGGATATGGAGGACAGATAGAGCACTCCCAGCGTTAATGTGGTCGATCACCGTTCCTTTCCGTATCTTCTTTACTCGAAGTTCGTCTTCGGCTGTAGCCAATCAGGTTACCCATAACTGTTTAGGCGAACAAACTATATTTAGATTCCCAAAGAACCTATAATAACGAGCTTTATGTAGGAGGCAAGTCTAGGGTTGACTTCTGCGTTCGAGGGGAGAGATATTGTCTCCATACGTGATCTAAATCGGGCCGATGTTGAGCACATAATGGAAGTTACAAGGCTTATGGAGCCTCTGGTCAGGCATGGCTCAACAATGCTTCAAGGCCGTATACTTGCGAACCTATTTTTTGAGCCAAGTACGAGAACAAGGATGAGCTTTGAAGCAGCGATGCATAAACTCGGCGGTGGCTGTATCAGTATTGCAGAGGTGCGTACAAGTTCTGTTGAAAAAGGCGAAAGCTTGGCAGACACTGTCCGGACTGTAGAAAACTACTGTGACCTCATTGTTCTTAGACATCCGTTAGATGGCTCTGCGCGTCTTGCGGCTGAGATGGTTTCAGTCCCCGTCATTAATGCAGGTTCCGGTGCTGAAGAGCATCCTACTCAGGCGTTGCTGGATCTATACACGATCAGGCGGGAACTTGGAAAAATTGATAGTCTTCATGTCGCCTTTGTGGGAGACATGCGATATGGAAGAACAGTACACTCATTAGCATATGCTCTTGCATTGTTCCAAACTACCTCAATATACTTCGTATCACCAGAGTCTCTACGCATTCGCAGAGAAGTCATCGACGAGGTTAGTAGAAAAGTAAATGTGGTCGAAACAAGCGACCTTAACGAAGTGCTTC
>JAWBNY010000054.1:0-7369 GCA_038826985.1 Bathyarchaeia archaeon
GGCAATGACTGGGATTGTAGGTGTTAACCGTGACCCATTGGGTACAGGAAAGGGTGCTGCTCCAATGCTCAACATGTTCGTTTTTGGTTTAGGCAACCCTTTCAGCAAGGTAAGAGTGCCGGAGAAGATGCTGCATCCACGCCGAATTAGAGACGGCGTCCATAAAGGAGTGATTGACGGTGGCAATCAAAGCGGTATCCCTCTAGCAAGAGGTAGGGAGGTATACGACCCCCGCTTCGGCGAGGTTGGTGGGAAACCATTAGTCTACTGCGGTACTGTCGCAATCATGCCAAGGCAGATCTTAGGTGAAGGTTCGGAGGTTAAGCATGTTGAGCCTGGAAACTATATCATCATGGTAGGTGGAAGGATAGGTAAGGACGGGATACATGGCGCCACATTTGCTTCTGAGGAGCTTCATGAAAGAAGCCCTGTTCAAGCGGTACAGATCGGAGACCCTATAACACAGAAGAAGATGGTCGACCTCCTACTCGAGGCACGAGACTTAGGATTATACAGAGGGATAACTGACAACGGAGCCGGTGGACTCTCCTCATCTATTGGGGAGATGGCGAGGCTACCTGGTGGCTGCGAGGTCTGGCTTGAGCGTGCACCACTTAAGTACCAAGGTCTTGACCCTTGGGAGATTCTTCTATCTGAAGCCCAGGAACGGATGACTTTAGCGGTTGAGCCTGAGAAGGTTGATGCATTCCTCGCCCTAGCGGCTGAGATGGAGGTTGAGGCCACGGTTATGGGTAGATTCACAGACTCAGGGAAGTTCCATGCCATGTATGCCGGAAGAACTGTGGCATACGTCGACATGGAGTTTCTTCACAATGGGCTACCGCGGAAGAGTCTCCAAGCCACATGGAGACGTGTAGTCAACCTAGAACCAAGCTTACGCGAGCAAGATGACTACAACCAAGTCCTTAAAGATATGCTTGGACGTTTGAACGTGTGCAGCATTGAAAAGAAGCTGAGACAGTATGATCATGAAGTGAAAGGTCTCAGCGTCATTAAGCCTCTTGTCGGCAAGGAGCGGGATGTTCCAAGCGATGCAACAATCTCTCTACTGGAATACGGCTCCTATGAAGGCCTGGCGCTGGCTGAAGGCATCTGTCCACATTACTCAGACATAGATACATATCATATGGCTCAGTCAGCTATGGACGAGGCGGTAAGGAGAATAATTGCTGTTGGTGGAAAGCTCCCAAGTCGGGAAGATGTTCTATGTGTCCTCGACAATTTCAGCTGGTGTGACCCTGAACCCTCAGAAAGCAACCCAGATGCTACATACAAGATGGCTCAGCTGGTTAGGGCATGTAAGGGTCTATACGACTACGCTATCTACTTTGGAGTCCCCTTCATTAGCGGAAAGGACAGTATGAAGAACGATAGCATCATAGAGGGTAAGAGGGTCAGTATACCACCTACTATTTTGATCACGAGTCTTGCTAAGATCAGAGATGTACGCAAAGCGGTGACCTTGGAGTTAAAACGTCCAGGAGACCTCGTCTACGTGGTCGGAGAAACCTATGATGAGATGGGCGGCTCTGAGTACCTAAGATACCTAGGTGAGAAAGCGAGAGGACACCCATATGTTGGAAATAGTGTCCCAAAGGTGAATCTTGAGAGGGCTTTAGCAACCTACAAAGCTTTGAGTAGAGCAATCGATGAAGGATTAGTCCAGTCAGCCCATACCCCCACTGTAGGAGGTTTGGGTGTGGCACTAGCACTCACCGCCTTTGCTGGTATGTTAGGACTTGACATAGACTTAGGCAAGGCGCCTATGAAGGGAGTCGACAAGAATTGTGTTTTATTGTTCAGCGAGTCAAACAGCCGCTTCATAGTAACCGTCTCGCCATCGGATAGAGAAAGATTTGAAGAATGTCTAGCAGGGGTTCCCTATGCCTTAGTAGGTAAGGTCACAGAGGAGCAGCGGATAAGAGTGCGCGGACTCGGAGGAATACTGCTCATCGACTGTGAGCTCACCGATCTGAAGAAGGCATGGAAGAAAACTTTTGAGGATATCTAAATGCAGCCTAGAATACTCGTCCCGACAGGATACGGACTCAACTGCGAGGCTGAGACAGCCTACTCATTTAACGTTGTTGGAGGGGAGGCTGACACTATTCATCTGAGCAGAGTCTTCGCTAACCCTTCGATACTCGAGAAATACCAGATCCTAGCTATGATAGGAGGCTTCTCGTTTGGAGACCACATAGCCGCAGGCAAGGTTCTAGCAAACAGATACAAGTACCGTCTTGCAGAACACCTTGAGAGATTCGTAGCTGAAGGCAAACTGATATTGGGAATATGTAACGGTTTCCAGTCCATGGTCCAATATGGTCTTCTTCCAGGGTTTGACGGCAACTTTGAGGAGCAGTTAGTAAGCCTTGCCCCCAACGACAGCGGAGTCTTCGAGGACCGATGGGTAACACTTGCCGTCAACAAGAATTCTAAATGCGTTTTCATCAAGGACATCGATGTTCTTGAACTCCCGGTTAGACATGGTGAAGGAAAGTTTGTGACAAGAGACCCTAACGTCTTGCGTAGACTGTGGGTTCAAGGTCAAGTTGTAATTCAGTACATAGACCCAGCTACAGGAATGCCAACGATGAAGTATCCGTTGAACCCAAACGGTTCGATAGACGCGATCGCCGGCATCTGTGACCCAACTGGAAGAATATTCGGACTTATGCCACATCCTGAAGCATATAACAGCCCTTATAACCACCCTAACTGGCCCTCCCAGATCTTGGTAAATCGACTGCCCACTGAGGGCTTAGGCCTTCAAATATTCAGAAACGCGGTTGAGTATGTGAAAAATAACTTCCAGTTATAAAATGAAGAGTTAATGGTTAAGTGTGGGTTGCTCTCAACCTAAATGTAGAAGCTGGATGCCATTGCCCGATAAAGGTCTAACATATCCTTAAGTGTGGTCGAGAGATATTAACAAATTGTATGACAGGAAGATATGCGGATTTCGTTGACTATTCCACGCTGGACCCGGTTAAGAAGAAAGCACTTGAAGTATTCACACCTACCCTCTCGAATCCTTTGAGGCTACGCATAGCTGTTAAGGGTCTCGGCGAGACCGCTGCTGTTCTCGACTTCATAGACTACGATTTCATGCTGGCCTTCAACGTCGAGGACTTGGGTACCAAAAACCTTGTTGCAGATGCGATGTATAATGAGCTTAGGTCAAAAGCTGAGTTAGCGGCAAAGTTCGACGAGGCTAAATTCTACTCAAACCTTGGACGAGACGCTGTTGCAATGGCTGTAACTGACTTGGCTGCTGTAGGCGCTGACCCAATCGCTTATGCTGACATACTTGCCTCAGGCGACTCTTCATGGTTCGGTGACGAAAAGAGGGTGAGAGCCCTACTTGAGGGATATAGGGTCGCTGCTGACCTAGCTGGATGCGCAATTCCTCAGGGTGAGACTCCAACCCTACAAGGGGTCATAAACCCGTTGAGTCTTAACCTAAGCGGGGGGTCGGTTGGTATAATACGGCCGAAGTCAAGATACATCTATGGGCAAAAGCTTGCACCTGGAGATGTCATCCTTGGTATCCCAAGCCTTGGCATATGCGCTAACGGAATTACCAAAGCGAGGAAAATAGCAGAGCGGGTTCCTGGCGGATACTTCGCTAGGCTTGAGGATGGCAGAACCTTAGGCGAGGCAATACTTGAGCCTACACCTATACTCAGCAGGCTAGTTAACCAACTCCTTGATGGAGGCGTTGACCTTCACTATATATCACCGATAACTGGCCATGGTTGGAGGAAAATCTATAGGGCACGTTTCCCCTTTAGGTACGTGATAGATACATTGCCTGAGCCGCCGGCGATTTTCCAAGCTCTGATTAATTGGGGACGTGAGTACGGTTTTGATGTATCCGATGAGGAGAACTACCAAGTCTGGAACATGGGCATATTCTTAGCCTTAATTGCTCCGAGAGAGTTCATAGACACCATAGCGTCAGTAGCAGAGAAGTTCAAAACCAGCATATTTCTCCTCGGAAGAGTAGAGGAAGGTGAGAGAGAGGTTATAATAAAGCCAAAGAAGATCAGCTACAGGGGTTAATGGATGGCTCAAGGGAAGGTTGTTCTAATACTTGGCTCAGGCAGCGACGAGGACTTTGCTCGACCGATTATCAGGCTTCTTGAAGTATTCGGTATCAGGTATGAAGTTAGGGTGGCCTCTGCGCACAGAACGCCTAGGAAGCTGCTTGATATTCTTCAAGAGCACGAAGCTGGGGAGTCTCTTGTCTACATCACCGTCGCTGGCCTATCAAACGCTCTTTCAGGTATGGTAGATGCAAATACTATCCACCCAGTCATTGCCTGTCCACCATTGAGTACTTGCTTCGCTGGAGGAGACATATTATCCTCGCTACGGATGCCTAAGGGGGTCGCTCCACTCGTCGTACTCGAACCTGAGAGTGCTGCTGTTGCCGCTGCAAAGATTTTGGCCATAAAAGACCTAGAGCTCAAAACCAGGCTGGAGTTCTATCAGAAGGAGGCTAGGGATAGGACGGAAAGCGAAGACCAGAGGCTGAGAAGGTGACGTTTGTTAAGTCAGGTAAGGTTAAGGACGTCTACATGATAAGCGAGTCAGAACTGGAATTCGTCTTTACCGACAGAATAAGCGTGTTTGACAAGATCATTCCGACAGAAATCCCTTACAAAGGGGAGACTCTGGCCAGAACAAGTGCTTTCTGGTTCAGACTTTGCAGAGAGCTTGGGATCGAGACTCATTACCTAGGCCTCGTCTCCCCAAATAGAATGAGGGTTAGAAGGGTCCGTATCCTCCAACCAGGAGAGATCACAGAGCAGACATCAAACTACTTGATACCTCTTGAGTGGATTACTAGATACTATGTCTACGGCTCGCTATGGGAAAGGGTCGCTTCAGGTAAGGTTAAACCTACGCAGCTAGGCTTCAAGATTGGACACAGAGTCAGTCAAGGCGAACGCTTGCCAATGCCTTTCTTAGAGGTTACAACGAAGCTGGAGAAGACAGATAGACTGGTTAGCTACGAAGAGGCAAAAGCGATCGCGGGCCTCTCAGAAGATAACTTCTCTACCATCAGAGAACTTGCCTTACAAATCGACAGGGAAATGCATGTTCAGGTCGATTCCAGAGGCTTGGTTCATGTTGATGGGAAGAAAGAGTTTGCTTTCGATGAGAAACGCAGGCTCCTAGTAGTTGACACATTCGGAACTGCTGACGAAGACAGGTTCTGGGATAAAGAAGAACTGAAGAAAGGAAGATACGTTGAACGAAGCAAGGAGTTTGTCCGCCAATACTATCGAAAAATAGGGTACTACGAGCGCTTGATGAAAGCACGCGAGGCTGGAGTTGATGAGCCGCCGATTCCACCCTTGCCAACAAACGTGGCCGAAGAAGTAAGCAAGATCTATATAGGTCTCTACGAGGACCTGACTGGGGAAAGGTTCAGATAGCATATGGCGGAAAAGAAGGTTTCAGTATACTCCCTTTTTTCACCTACAGATTTCAGATACTCTGTCAAAGACCTTGAGCCTTACCTTAGTGAGGAGGCATATATACGTTACAAAGCTAAGGTTGAGGCGGCTCTGGCTGAACAGCTTGCATCTAAAGGAATCTGTAGCCAAGAGGTAGCCAATGAGATACATAGAGCATCTGAGGAGGTTACTGCTGCTGAAGTCTACGCTGAGGAGAAAAGGATCAGGCATGACGTTCGCGCTCTTGTCAACATGATTCGACAGCGAGTAAGCGACTCGGCTAAGCCATTTGTCCATCTGACAGCAACATCATATGACATAGTCGATACTGCGAATGCGTTGAGGTATAAAGACGCGGTCATGAAAGTGATACTTCCAGACATGGCTAAGCTTGAGATAGCCCTCATCTCTCTGGCGGAGAAAGAGAAGGCGACTCTTCAGATAGGGCGTACACATGGACAGCATGCTGAACCGATAACTTTTGGCTTTGCAGTTGCCCAATATGTGGCCAGATGGGGAAGCCGAATACTCACCGTGAAGGAGTGCAGTGAACGCCTCGTTGGGAAATTCAGCGGAGCCGTCGGCAGCTATAATGCTTTAAGCCTCTTCTTCGAGGAGCCTGAAGCCTTTGAATCTGACCTACTCGCCTCTCTGGGCCTAAAGCCTAGTGAAATATCAACTCAGATCGTTCCACCTGAACCAATTGTTGACCTATTCCATTCCATAGTATCGGCGTTTGGTGTGCTCGCCAACTTCTCACGTGATATGAGGAACCTTCAGCGAAGCGAGATAGGCGAGGTTGGCGAACCTTTTGAGGATGAGCAAGTTGGCTCATCAACTATGCCGCAGAAGAGGAATCCTATGAACTTCGAGAATGTTGAGAGTGCTTGGAAACGTGTGATGCCTCAGATGGTAACATTGTATCTTGACCAAGTATCGGAGCATCAGCGCGACTTAACTAACAGTCTCTCTCAACGATACCTACCTGAGCTGTTGGTTATATTCGACTCCTCGATTAGACGTCTGACAAAAGTAGTAACGAACCTTAGAGTTGACGGGAAGAATATGTGTAGGAACTTTGAATCTGGAAAAGATAAGGCAATAGCCGAGCCACTATACATACTTCTTTCCTATTATGGACATCCTGACGCCCATGAATACGTCCGCAGATTGACGGAGAAGTCCTATATTACAGGTATTCCACTCCACGTCCTCGCCTTGGAGGATCCTGAACTCAAATGCTATTTTGATAAGTTCACTCCTACACAGATATCAATACTACAGAACCCGGAAAAATATGTAGGCATAGCTGTGTCGAAGACGGAGCGTGTTGTTGATACTTGGAAAAACCGTCTTCGTACCATGGGGTTTCTCTAACATTCCCAAAAGGCCTGAGCATTCATTGCTTGCTCGTTTACGAATATTCTTATACAGGTCTATTTAGGCTAATACAGGGTTTGGGTGGGCTAATTGAAGCTGACTTCCTATAGGTTTAACGGTGAAACGAGACTGGGGCTGGGTTTGGAGGGCAGGGTCTTCGACCTAAACAAGTCATACACCACTCTATTTGGCGAGGGAAGGGTGTTTCCAAGCGATATGATATCTCTCTTAGAAGGTGGAGAAAAAGTCTTGGGGAAGCTCAGAGACCTTTATGTGACCTTAGTTGACAGCGACAGGTCATCAAGAGCTAGAGGTATAAGCTATATGATTAGTGAAGTTGAGGTTCTTGCTCCCATACCTAGGCCGAGGAAGAACATTATCTGTTTAGGTGTAAACTACCCGGAGCATGCGGCGGAGAGGAATAGGGAGCCCCCAAAGTATCCAGTGTTCTTCACGAAGCCACCAACGGCTGTCATTGGTCCTAACAAGCCGATTGTTGT
>JAWBNY010000055.1:0-7350 GCA_038826985.1 Bathyarchaeia archaeon
TGTAGTTTTTTATAGGCTTAACATAGCTGAAGGCAAAGGTCGAAGGCTTAGCTTCAAGTACCTCAAGCTGCGGTTGGGCGGTTGGTATGCCGCTCCCTGACGCGGTTAAGTAGAATTTCCCTGGAGCGTGGCCTCTAACCTTGAAGTAGCTCATGTACTCCTTCTTCGGTAACGTAACAGAGCTGTCGCTATCGCCTATACCTGGATCTGACGAACTCAAGAGAACCAATATGTTCTCCTGTGCTTGGACTGGAATACCTGCCGAGATGACGAGGCAAGCATCCACCTCTCCCTCTGAGGGTATAGGAGGCGTTGTTATGGTTACAGCCGTAGGCACGGGAGCGTAGACCGTTACCGTTGAATCACCCTTCAATAATCCAGGCGACCCAGCAGAAACTGATACGGTACCGAGGTACTTTGGAATTGCCGTTATGTTAGCGTATGATCTTCCTTCGGGAATAATCACACGGTTCTTAGTGTCAAAGATATCTGTTGAAGATGATGTCACTACAACTTCGATATTGTATCTGGCAGCTACTGGGTTGTTTGAATTATCAACTAGTTGTACAACCATTGCTGTATAGTTCCTCTCATCCGCAGGTAGCATCCTAGCCAAAGGTTGAAGATTCAGCTTCGTAGGCTGCGGGTCTTTTGTATAGACTCCTGTAACTGTAATCGCCTGACTGATAAGGTCCTCGGCTATGGCGTAGATGGATGCAGTACCTATATCGTTGCATTGGATTTCAGCCATCCCAACCCATTCTCCTTCAGGAATCGTGATTGTGCATTTTCCCACTGGGTGGGCACGCGCAAAGGAGAAGACGGTAGGATCCGAGGAGAATAGGTTCACAGTCATTGGGTTGATAAGCTTCACAGGTCTATTGTTGCTATCAACAACCCCTACAAACACGAAGTATCTTTCGCCAAGCATCTGACGGCTCAGCGTCCATATGTAGAGCCTCTCAGGTTTCGGTCCTGCCACAGTGAATGTTGATGAATCCGTCCTTATTCCTGAGGCTGAGGCCGTTATCGTTGATGTTCCAAGAAGTCCTTTGCAGATAATGTTCGCTTTAGCTGAGAACTCTCCCTTCGATATCTTGACGCTTGTTGTCGACAGCTCTGCGATCTGAGTATTTGACGAGAACAAGCTAATCTGCATATCCTCCCTTGCGCGAGTAGGTTTACCATACGCGTCGACGAGGGTTACAACGACGAGTGAGATATCGTTTTTACGTGGAAGAACAGTGCTCGGTAGCAAGGTTACCTTTAGGCCGGTTGGGGATCCTGCCGAAGGCTCGGCTACAGCGTTAATCTTCGATGACTGGAGTCCAGGTGACGAAACTGTTACCTCAACACTGCTCTTCGTGGTTACGGTGCTTGAGGCATTGATGATGGCATAGTATGTTGCGGCCTTCATCACACTTGGCGACTGAAGCTTGAGGATCCGTTCATCCGAGCACGTAACGGTCAAGTTGATGGGCTCCATTAGCGGATAAGGCTTCCCAGACTGGTCCTGTACGGTCACATAGAATGCGGGGTGAAAGTATCCATCTGCTGGAATTGAAGGAATCGCTGCGGTGAGAACCAAGCTAAGGACAGGAGCAGACTCTACTGGAATTATGAAAGTTGAAAACAGGGTTAGAGACGCCATCATAATGATGCTTAGAAACCTCAACTCCGATTCCATATTTGACATCGCTATACATGTATAAAAGAGATGTGGAGTAGTAATCTTTGTTAAGTCTATAAAAGTAGGTGGTTTGTAAACAATAGAAGACGTAATTATTCTTCTACAGTTTTGATAGTAATTTTTCCTATAAGCTTCTTTAAGTCAATTTTCATCAAAATATATGTAACTACGATTGTTGCACAGATAGATAATACCGCCGCAATCGGGCTTCCAACCAAGTCTGATAAAGGAATCTTTGACCCTATATATGCTCCTGGTATTGCTATGAGTATTTTTCCCAAGAGATAGATTACGAAGAATTTCGCTGGACTGTATTTGACAAGGCCAAGAGGTATCACAACAGGTTCATCAGGTATAGAGGTAACAGCAGCGATGAAAAGCAATAAAGACCCAACATTTCCCCTTCTACCAATGTATTGGTCCAATTTCTCCTTTCTCTCTGAGCTCAAAGCCCCCCTCAGGAAGAAGGCAGCAAGGAAGTGGATGAGTTTTGCAAGGGAGGCTGATAGAGCCACCAGCACTCCTGTCAACAGAGGGTTCGCCCAAGGCAATGAAGCAGCAAGAGCTCCGGCCAGTAGGGCATTTGATGGACCCATAAATGGAAGCATATTGAAGGCGAAGGAGAGAAGGAAAATTCCGATATAGCCGAAACTAAGCAGGTCGAACAACCTGAACCCTTTCTTGCAGCTTAGCTATAGACTAGAAATCCAGCTATCGTTCTTAAGCCTTCTTGCAGCAAGCTAGAACCTATAAGACATAAAATTGTTCTCATTTATGCATGTATTTTATCCCTTGAGGAATCCACTGCAGGTATGCAGAATATCGAGAAGCATCTGATTGCTTGAGAAAGCACAGATGTCGTCTCACTTTGGCAAAGGTTTACTTGCCTTAGTTCCGAAAGCAAAGAGTGAGGCAGGTATAAGGTTGTATGCAGCTACCGTAAGGAACATACTGGCCATTCCATATCTATCTGCCAACATAGCTACCGCATACGGGCCGACGATCGAACCTATCGACTTCAAAGAGTTTACTAAACCATAGACTAATGGCCTACGTTCTGGAGGAACCTCTTCCGCAAGATATATGGCTGACATTGAGAAGTCGATGCCGCCGCTAACTCCTTTCAAAGTGAATGCCATAACCGACAGATAAGGGTTGGATAGCAGACCTATCAGGCTTAAGGTTGCAGTCGGCGCGAGGTAAGAGAAGGTGAGAACTGCCTTCCTACCTATCCTGTCAGACAGCCCTCCAACATAGGCCATCACAGGAATCTCGGCGGCGGCTCCAGCTGCCACAGATATGCCTATAAGCGCCTCAGATGCGCCAAGCCTATTAAGATTCAGAGGAAAAAGTCCATATGCACCCTGGATAAGACCATTCAGGGTACTGGTGACAGTGAATACTAGCAGATTTCTCTGCAACAGGTCTTGTAGACGTACCTTACTATCCTGCTTCTTTGATTGACTTTCAATGAATCTTTGCTTCACGTATGTGTCTTCGACAAACCCTGCGACAGCTGCTGCACCAACGAGGTAGGCTGCGCTTCCGATCGCTAACGCGGATGGTATCCCATAGTTTGCTGCTAGAATCCCTGCTAGAACTGTGGAAACTACGTAGCCGGCTGTACCCCACATCCTGTATCTGCTATACCTGCTTCCCATTCGATGTGAACCAATTATTGTTGTAACCAAAGCAAGGAGAGGGGCAGATTCGTTAAACATTGCCCTAGCAACACCGTTGAGGGCTCCAAGAGTTAGAAAAGATACGAAAGAGTTTGAGACAATGTATGCAGGGTATAGAATCCCCCCTATAAGCAAGCCTGTGGATACTACAGCTTTTGTTCCACCGAAGTGATTACAGAACCGGCCCCAGAACAACACGAAGCATGTTCCAACTATATTGGTTGCTGTGCCTATGACCCCGATCTCAACAAGTGTAACGCTTCTATACTTCATCCACACGTTGATGAAGGCAACACCGATACCGAAGCCGAACTTAATAAGAAAGATACCTGCACAAAGCGCCGCATAAGAGTGCCTCCGATTCTTCCTGTCCAAAGCATAGACCTAGTCAATCAGTTACTATCTACGAGTACCTGTAAAACCAAAAACCATATTCTGAGATTATAACGTTGCTGACTGATGCCAGCCCATCTTCTCTCAGCCTTAGTTGAGCGACATGTTTTAAGTTGTCTTCTAGATACAGCTAATGGTGATGGTGGTCATCTCAATATATGTCAATTGACCAGCAAGGGGACTCTGCCGCGACGGAAAAAGCCTCAAAAATACTGTACCTTAGACAGTTTATGACCAATTTCAGCGGGGGCCTAATGAACCCTTACGTGTCTATGTATGCGATTCAGCTGGGCGCAGGCCCCTCCGAGATGGGCTGGCTCCGTTCATTGAACAACATCCTCAGCAACCTCCAAGTCCCTTGGGGAGCCATATCTGACCGGTTTGGAAGATATGTCCCATTTATCGTCCTAGGTGGGGCTCTCTCCGCCATCCTATGGCTACCGTTGCTTTATGCAACCTCCCCTTGGCACATTATTCTCATAGTTGCCGCTCAAGCCGTGGCAAACAGTATGGCCACCCCTGCATGGGCAGCGCTTCTTGGAAGACTCCTACCCCACTCGAGCAGAGCAACAGGTACCGCAAGAATCAACACAGCCGCCTCTCTAGGAGCCATCTCGGCAACCCTGCTTTCTGGAATTTTAGTCGCCGAAGTCGGCGGCAGCCCTGCTGAGAAGTACAGGATTCCTTTATTGCTTGCAGCATTAAGCGGCACCGTAGGGTCCCTCTTTTTATGTACTTTACCCGAGACCAGAGTTGTAAGACCCATACGGAAGCCACTAAACCTGAAGACTTTGAGGGAGAATCGCAACTTCCATGTCTTTGTTTTGATAAACACGTTTCACAGCTTCTTTATGTCAATGGCTTGGCCTTTGTTCCCTATGACCATCGCGAAGATTGTAGGGTCAAATCTGAGTCAGGTAGCTTACCTCTCGGCAATACAAGGCATCGTCTCATTGATAGCGCGACGGTATGCAGGCCGTATATCAGATGTGGCTGGGAGAAGACTTCTGATTATTGTAAGCCGCGCCGGAGTCACCATATATCCTCTGATGTATGCCTTTGCATCAAACATAAACCATCTGTATGTTGCAGACTTTACCATTGGAATTATTAGCGCGGTAGCAGATATTACTGTCTTCGCCTACCTACTTGACATTGCTGAACCGGAGCAAAGAGGCTCACTTGTAGCCATGTTCAACACGTTCTCAGGCTTCTCAACTTTCTTCGGCTCGATTCTGGGAGGATATCTAGTATCGCTCCTTAACGTGTTAGGTGTAGACTTCGACATAGCATTGAGGATAACATACATTATCTCAGCCTCAGGACGGCTTGTAGCCGGCCTTCTATTTACTAAGATATCGGAGCAGAGGATGTACACCTCGACGGTAAAACGTGAACTAATCAACGTCGTGGCATCAGACATTGAGAGAACTCGTTACGTTGTGCATCGAATAGATGAGCTTGGAGAGAAAGCAGACTCAAGTCTTAGAGAAGATATGGACAGGCTATGAAGCCCCTGACCAATGTTCAATCCACATCGAAGAATGCGCAAGTATTCATCGGCAACTCCCCTAAGTCGCCATGTTTCAATCATTTCTAGGGACGTAGCGGTAGGAATTCTTCTCCGCAAGCCTCCGTCTCTCTTCAACACATCTTTCCCGTGCACATACTCCTAATTAGCCTTCACTCAAACCTTTTAGACCAACCTTTCTGCGCAGACATAATCCAAAGGGTATACGTGACCCCGCACATATACCTAAGTTATGGCCTTGGTCTGGGTCTCGTAAAGTGTATCGATGCCCCTTGGCCCTTGAATTAGGTATCGCTAGAACAATTCACAACCTACTTGTTGCTGTTTTTGGCTGGGCTAGACCTGAATAAAAGTGCATAGGTGGGGGTGGGAAGATTTGAACTCCCGGCATTCGGGTATCACCGCTCCAGAACATCTTCATCCCACGCTAGGGTGGTCAGCTGACTGTTCTAAGGGTTCTGGAGCCCGACGTCATACCTGGCTAGACCACACCCCCAGCCGAGAATTAGTGATTTTCCTATTGCCTATTTAGTTTTTCCGCATCTGCTATTGATGTAGCCTGAACCTTGCAGACACGGCTTTATAGTTTTTCATCAACTCTTTCCATGAAGTCCCCATATGTTTCTATGCTGGGTTAAGGATCCGTTTGTTTGAAGCCTAATACAGAGAAGTGGTTACGCATCATATTCTATAGAATAGGTGATGTAACGTTAAATATACGTTGTTTTAACGTAATCGTAAAGCTTTTAAGGGTTCTCAGCAGAAGCATCAAGTATGAAGGTAAGGGTCACGGTGCGGCGTCCCTACGGAGACGTGGAGGTTGAGGGGGATAGCCTTGATGAGGTTGTTGAAGGTCTGCAAACCTTCCCGGAATGGCTTGCTGTGATAGACCGATTGATGCCTAGCATTGAAGGGGAGAAGATGACCTTAACAGGGCTTGAGGGGCTGGTGGAGACAACACCCGAGGGGCCTCAGCTGACTGTTTCGAAGGATCGAATAAGTAGCAAAGAAGCAATCAGCTTGCTGCTATACTCCAAGGATCCTAGTCCTATGGAACCAAAGGAGATCGGCCGCCTCCTGAACCTCAGCGGACACGGGTCAAGCGGCTTTGGTTCCCGTCTGAGTGAGATGCGCCGTGAAGGGCTGCTCGTTAAGGAGGGAGAGGGATACCGCCTAAGCGCCTCTGGTAGGAGGTTTGTTGAGGAGCTTGTGGAGCGGCTTAGAGGCGAGGAGACGGTTCGATGAGTGAAGAAGGAAAAGTTGAAGTTACCGTCAGATACCGTGGAATGGAGGTTAAACTCAATGGGCGGCCTGAGGAAGTTGTTAAAGCCTTCTTGGAGTTGATGGAGAAGGTCGTACCCGGCTTTGAGCTGGTAAGTGGACTTGTGTTGACAGTTGACCTCGAGCGCCTCCTCAAAGATCTTCAGGGCGTTATTGCCATAACTGATGAGGGACTCATTGTAACCCGGCCTAGGGAAAGTATTGGTGAGCGGGAGGCAATATTGCTACATCTGGTCAAGGCCAACGTCGGCTACCAGCTTTCAAGGTTGAAGAGTGACTCACTCTCTATTGCAGACATATTGACGTTGACGGGAGGCAAACCCAGCACCACCGCAGCCCGTCTTAGCGAACTTGTAGACTTAGGCTGGGTTGAGAGGGTTGGGAGAGGCGAATACAGAATCACTACCTACGGTATCAAGTCTTTTCAAGAGAGCGTACTGCCGAAGCTGAAGGTAGGAGGTAAGTAGTACAATATGGAGTGAGACTCATGCAGAGTACGGAACCTATCCTAAAGTTACACTTCGAGTGTGGAGACTTCAAAGGAGACCTTGAAGGTAACGTGGACGATGTTGTCAGATTGCTACTTACACAGCTTTCGACAGTCTTGCCAGCATTGGAACTGGCGAGAAAGCTCAGCTTCAATCCTGACCTTTCCGAGTTGTCCACAAGCCTCATCGGGGTCATCCAGTTCGCACCAGACGGCCTTATCCTGAACGCTAAGGAGCTACCTGCTGACCAAGCGATGCTTGTCAGCCTACTCGGGATGTATGTAG
>JAWBNY010000056.1:0-7277 GCA_038826985.1 Bathyarchaeia archaeon
CTCTATATGGCTTCTGAGACGATGAAGGCTGCATTAGATATCCTAACCCCACTTCTACGTGGTCGTGAAGGAGCTAGGGATGAAGGTGTCGTCGTCATAGGTAGCATCTCAGGAGACATACATGACTTCGGTAAGACGATTGTGTCATCTCTACTCTCAGCCTCAGGCTTCAAGGTTTATGACCTAGGTGTAGATGTATCTCCGAAGACGTTTGTTGATGAAGCAGTTAGGTTAAACGCAGATGTGATAGGGGTATCTGCCCTTCTATCGTCAACTCAGCCCCTGGTAGCGGAGGTCGTTGACGACTTGAAGGCTAGAGGTATAAGGGAACGTTTCAAGGTTATATTGGGAGGAACCGGGGTCACAAGCATTGCTTGCGAACTCTACGGTGTCGATGCAGCTGTTAACGATGCTTCTGAAGGCATAAAGGTCATCAAATCTTGGATGGCGGAGAAGAAGCATATACAACCGCAGGTATCTTAAGAGACGTAGCGAACTCAGTATCTTCTCTGTAGCTGCACTCCACACAACTGTTACGGGGATGCATCATCCCCATCCGGGATTCTTATGGGATAGGTTCCGTACCTACGGCATGTCTCATATAAAGTGACTATGTTTTCGATTGGAACATCATACATAGCGTAGTGGCTTGTACCGTAGACGAAGCCTCCTCCAGGAGCCAGATGCTTTAGAGCATACAGCGTCTCCTTTCTGACATCGTCAACAGTTCCAAAAGGTAAGGTTCTCTGGTTTGAGATCCCAGTATCTATTGTGATTCTTCCACCGTACCGTCTCTTTACATCGAGTTGGTCGATGCATTCCGGCTGTAAGGGGTTAAGGATGTCAACTCCGATCTCAACTAGGTCACCGATGATCGGAGTAATGTTCCCATCGCTATGGAAGTAGACGAATTTGCCTCTTCTCTTCGCCCGGTCAAAGATCCTTCTATATCTCGGTTTGAAGTACTTCCTCCATAGGCTGGGGTTTATGAACATGGAATAGTTGTTGCCCCAGTCTTCGGATAGGCTTAGGCCGTCGCAGCCTAGGTCAAGCAGCTTATCCGCCATCCTACAGCCATATTCAGTCAGCTTATTCAAGATTGCCTCAGCCATCTCCTCGTTTGTATACAGGTCTCTCATCAACGTGAACATGCCTCTTAACTCCCAGCCTCTTGTCCACAGTACATGGCCTAGACCACCCATGACTAGGTAAAGGTCTCTCTTCTCCTCAACACTCTTCCTAGCTTTCTCAAATCTGCCGGGAGAGTCAAGGTCTGGTAGCTCCGCATCCTCAACCTGTCTAGGAGAAGTAAAGGACTCCCAAGGATGGTGGGTGAAGAAGTATTGTTGCACCATAGACTTCCCTTTTGCTCCAAGCCGCCTCCTGATGCCATAGTCCTCGAAGTTTGCATATTCGCTCTCCGGCTCGTACCCAGTGGCTACGCAGAAGTCGAGATACTCCGATGTCGGTTTCCAGCCCTCGGGCATGAGTCTAGTTACAGTGATGTATGGGTTGTCGATCCCCATCCTTTGGTACAGCTCCTCATCCGCCTGTGCATGGCTTAACCCTCTTAGGCTGACTTGACTGTCCACTAGGCTGAGCCCGTAGTGTTCTCTAAGCTTAATCTTGGTGTCAAGCCAGAATCTTGCTGTCAAAGGAACCCTATCAGGTTCCCTATGAGCAATTGCTGTTAGGATCCTTTCACGAGGCGTCATTTCGACCAAGTATGTTCTACCTTGTCAAATCGTTAGGTAGCAAATAAATGTAAGCGTGCTCACATTTCTCTCCTGTATATTGTTTAGATAACTACACCCAGAACAAGCGTGTGCAGCTGATTAGAGCCACCTTTACAGGTGAAGGCTTTCGCTAACACATATGGTTGATAACCGGTTTTCGATCGAACGTTACGCAGCCAAATCTCTAGCCTTCTCATATAAGGCTAAGACATCCACAGCCGGTTTGTCATACATGAAGTAAATGGGAACATTTTCCATCTACTCTAGGCTTGAGAAAGGAGCTTCTTCATGTATGGACCCTCTCTCTCGTATCCAAATCTCCGAAAGTATCGGCGCACTCCAATAGCGCTTGTTACAAGAATCTTCTTCAAACCCTCTTCTGCGCATATAGATTCAGCTTTTGACAACAATTCCGCTCCAAACCCCCTATGTTGCCAGGCGCCTCCCGCAGCTTCACCTACAGGAACCTCCCTTCCATATACATGGAGCTCCCTAACAAGACCCGCAGTACCATCGGAGACCTCTGGTCGACTAGCCTCCTCGGATGGGAAACGTAGGCGTAGGTACCCTACCAAGATATCTTTCTCAGGCTCCTCGATGGCGATGAAGAACTCTCTCCCCCCTGAGGCGTCGTAAACATAGGTGTTCAGCTTCAACTCCTGCTGTTCAGGCTCAACCTTGTCCACTAAGAGACGGTGGCCTACCTCACGGCATCGGATACATCGGCAACGTAGCCCCCTCTCAGCCATCCGGTCTCTGACAAGCTGGCGGAGATTACTCTTCTTGACGCCAGCGATTATGAGTGGAGCCGGTATATCGCGTTGAACCCTCATGATCCTGACCCATGGAGGGGTTCTGCTCTTAACTTCAAGTAGTAGTTCAACAGCCTCATCTGTCTTATATGGTCGGTAGAGTCCCTGCCTCCACCAATCATAAAGTTTTGTTCCTTTCAAAACAAGGCAGGGGTAGATCTTCAACATATCCGGCTTGTAGTCTGCTTCGCTGAATAGACGTTCAAACGTATCCAGATCCTGTTTGAAGTTACTTCCAGGAAGACCAGGCATCATGTGGTAACATACCTTCAACCCAGCGTCCTTTAGCCTCTGCGTGGCTTCGACAACGTCTCGAACCGTGTGTCCTCTATCAACGAGCTGGTATACTGCGTCGTTAAGTGTTTGAACGCCGAGTTCAACCCTTGTGACCCCGAGTGAAAGCATGGTTTCAATTTCCTTTTCTCCACAGCAGTCTGGTCGGGTTTCGAATGTAACTCCTACCGTGCGCACTCTACTGCCTTCCGCCAGGTAGACTGCCTCTTCGAAGCTATCCGAGCGTTTTCCAGTTATGGCGTCTAGGCAGCCTTTCATGAAGGCCCGCTGCTCGTCAACTCCAACTGCTGGGAAGGTACCTCCTTGCACTATCAACTCAACCTTGGATATAGGGTGGCCGATCGCTTTGAGTTGGTTTAAGCGGCTTTTAACTTGCCTGTATGGGTCGTAAGCATTCTGGAGACCTCTCATAGCCGAAGGCTCTCTACCCGTATAGCTGTTGGGGACACCTGGGACGTTTGGGCAGTAAGCGCATCTGCCGTGAGGGCATGGTCGTGGAGGAGTCATAACAGCTATGACGCTGACTCCAGATATGCTTCTCACAGGTTTCAGCTGAAGCAAGTGAAGAAGCTGTCTTCTCTCATCTTCTGTTGCATAGGAGAGTATCTCAACATTGGTCGGGAGCGTGTTGAGCCTGTACAGCCTTGCCGCAGAAACCTTGAGTCGATGAAGGCCTAAGCCTCCACCGGCTAGAAGGCCTTTAATAATCATCCTGCAGGCTGCTTGTCTGTCTAACTCTAGGCCTATGTCCATCCGAAACTTCTCTATATGAAAAGTATCTACTTAGAAAAAAGTCTATGAACGGCTTTGGGGTCTGGAACCTGATTGGGAGCTATGTAGGATCCGCCTAGTATAGTTTCTTAGGTTACGCTTCTGCGGTGTCGGGTTCTTCCTGTGCTGAGACTCTATCTTAGGAGTCTGATTCCGAACTTTCCCAGCTTTAGTTAACGAGCCATGAGTCGGCATTTCCTATTCACCTAACATTATACAGTTTGAGACCCACATATAAGGGACTTCCTCTTATATCTTTGGATTGCAGAGCGGCCATGATGTCCTAGAAGGCTAATAGCCTCCCCAGCTTATCGGCAAAGGTCTCGAAGGTGTCTAAACGGACTATTTTCACCGTCTTATCGGAGCGAGCCACCGTAAAGAACTCATTCTTCTCCAGCCGCACTGCCTCCACTCCATCGTATTCTAGGTATCCAACACTCTTTGTCAATTCAACATGGAAGCATCTGTCGCAGACGATGCTGAAGCGGTAGTTAGCCGAAACAGGTGTAACAACAGCGGCGTCGACTCCGAAAAGTATTGGGCCGTGAGAATAGTAGTTGTATGCCGTTGAGCCAATCTGTCTGGAGATCACTACTCCGTCTCCACGTATGTCTCCGGGATAGAGAGGGCTAATTTTTCCGTTGTCGTCGTAGTAACTAACCCTGCAATGTATTGAACGGGGTGTTGCTCTCAAAAGAGCCACGTCGTTTGTGGCCTCAAAGACCTTTTCTTTAAAGGTGATGCGGAGCTTAGGCTGCTTCTCAACGGTGTAAGCGCCTAGCTTCAACCTCTCTATAACCTTAGGTAGCTCCTCGAGGGTCGTGTCCGCGTGGAAGCCTAGGCTATCGGCTTCCCCTCCTCGTATCAGGAGAATCGGGGATTCGTATCTTCGGGCGGCTTCTAGGAACGTTCCGTCTCCACCTATGGCTATGCAGATTTCCCCATCTTCAACAACCTCAAAGTTCTTACGGAGCTCATCTATCGCTGCGTAGGCGCGTTTTGCTACAACACTGACCCGTCGTAGACCCATAGGGGAATACTTACAAGTTCGAGGATATAGGCTTCATCTAAGCTACCGTGAAGCAGTACGGTACATTAAACGGCGTATTACTGCGAAAAAGGAGAGTGAGACCAGGATGCTGATCGATAACAAAAATAGAGGGCCCGAAGGGCTATATAGCAGATATTTTATGCCGCTATCAGACGCCTCTCCCGTAGAAGCTGTATTCGGCGTTGACTCTACAACAAACGGAGCCACGTCATCGACTGCTTTTTCCATGGTTTGAGAAGCGTCTTGACGCAGAGTTGATGAACCTGTCAAGTAAGGCTCGATGACAGTCGACGGTAGGAGGATGACTGTTAAACCTATGAGGATTCCTGCAAGACAGGAAAGGAAAGCCCGCTGCATATGTTCTCACCTGAAGTATCTTTCCCAGCGATTTAAACGCATGCAGTAGCACATACTGTACTAGGATCAGAACACTTGGTGGACATAGTTTTGCAGAAAGCTTTATGATATCTTGTTTACGGAGCTGTTAGAAGGGGGCTTCTCTCAGGATTCGAGCTGTCTCATACCAGAAGATTGCGCATGAGGAGCCTAAAGAAGTTAGGAGTAGGAACTGTTCTGTACCTATACTTTTGAAGTAGAGAATAAGGTAGCCAATAAGCATACTTGTGAAGAAGACTGCGTAGAAGAGATGGCGTGGCAGCATGTACCTTCCTAAGCGGAGGAAAAGCCTCATAAAGCCAACTTGTACTGTCTGCTGAACCGTGTACTCGCCTGTAGGAGCCTTCTCCAATAGACCCAGCCGCATCAGCTTCTCGAGGTGATGGGATGCGACGCTTGGGCTGCTCAGTCTGAGGGCCCGCTGCACCTCCCTCACTCCAACTTTCCGGTTCTGGCGGAGAACGTACCAGTATACCCGGAGCGTTGTCCCTCTCAGCTCAGACTCAATTTTTTCCTCGTCGAGACTCAACTTGGTTCAGCTCAGCGTTGGCTAGGCAATATCTCTCACCAAGATTTAAATTGCTTAGTACAATGCGACCTAGAAGTTCTACCCTTGATAAGGGAGAAGGCAAAGGAATTAAGTATTGACCACGTAGTTTTCAGTGCTGGTCGATACCGTTGGAGTATGTGGTGGCACATGATGAGTTCGGACGCGAGATAGCTAAGAGGCTTGGGCTAGAGTGCAGGGATTTCAGGGAGGAGTTCCATCCTGACGGTGAACCCTGCCCAAGAATACTTGCTGAGTATCAAGAGCTTGAGGATAGAGATGTCTTGGTTGTGGCACGGTTGAAGAGTCCTATGACAACTCAGGGTATTCTTTCATACCTACATAACCTTGACCGGGTTACCTTCAACCTTTGCGATAGGCTCCTCTACAACACCCGCAGTGTTGAGGTTGTTATACCCTACTTCCTTCTGGGGCGGCAAGACCATAACCCCCGAACTGACCCCAACGAGAAGGTACGCATAGTAGACAAAGGTAGGGATGTTGGATACAGGAATATCTTGAAGAACTTGGAAGCTAGAGGAGTTAAGCGTGTTCTCACATTCTCACCCCATTTCGACCGCTATGGGGAGGGGGGCCGGGTCTACCGAGAACTGGATAGGGGGATCGAGGTCTACAGGATCCCGGGTATCAACGCTTTGGCGCGCTATTTTAGAGGAAAGCTTGACCCAGGCACCGTAGCTGTCAACCCGGATATGAGGTCTGGGAAGATGGCGGAGGAGTTCGCGAAACTAACTGGGGCCACGTTTAGACATGGGTTGGATAAGAGGAGGGTTACCGACCAAGAGGTAGAGTTCAAGGGTACTCTGGATGCTGAGGGGCGGGATGTAGTCATTGTGGACGATATCGTATCTGCGGGTAGCACCATACTGGGCGCTATCAATTCGCTGGTAAACGTAGGTATGATGGATGTGGCAATAATCCATCCTGTGCTACCTGACATGCCGACCCCTGACAAAGGCTACAGGTTGGTTAAGAGGCTACTTGCAGAGAAAAAGATTAGACGGTTTGTAGCCACAGACACCATTGACTCAGAGTTCAGCAAGGCAAGCATCATCGAAGACATCGTAGAGTTCTATCGAAGACATAAGTAGCATATTACATAAGCATGGGTTCAAATATCCAACAAGAAAGTTGACGCCGAAGCTAGGTAAGCCCAAGGCCTGAAAGCACCATACCTAGTATAGAATCTACCTGTCATGGCATAAAGAACAAAAGGTCAAACAGCTAACAAACATGCAATGCCGATTTCTCTGATAACCAAAATTGCAACCCTAACCCTGCCAAACCCTACAATACTAAGTGCAGGTATTCTCGGCCTCACAGCAAAGAGTCTACAAGCAGCTTCTCATGCTGGAGCAGGCGCAGTGACCACAAAATCCATAGGGCTGGAACCTAGAAGCGGTTATCCAAATCCAACAATCGTGTCCCTGCGTTACGGAGTCTTAAACGCTATGGGTCTTCCTAACCCCGGCGCCGTTAACTATCTAAAAGAGTTACAGGTAGCCAAGCAGGAAAGTGAGGGAATAATCATAGTTGCAAGCGTCTACGGCGCAACGCCTAAAGAATATGCTGAAACCGCAAAAATACTCGCCAAAGGAGGAGCTGATGCGATAGAGCTCAACCTCTCCTGCCCCAACGTCAAGCAGACA
>JAWBNY010000057.1:0-7235 GCA_038826985.1 Bathyarchaeia archaeon
CTCTTGACATGGATACAATGCATCGTCGTCTTGGGAGTAGAGGAAGATGGGCATACCCTTTTCGAGCTCTACTCGACGGCGGTGCTATCCTAGCCTTCGGCTCTGATGCACCTGTTGAGAGGTTCAACCCATTCTTGGGGATCTACACCGCTGTTACAAGGAGGAGAGGCAGCAATGACCCAGAGCGCTGGCACCCAGAACAGTGTATCACCCTCGAAGAAGCGGTCAGAGCATACACGGTATCAGGTGCATACGCAAACTCCGAAGATAATCGAAGAGGCACAATCTCTGTTGGTAAATTCGCAGACCTGATAGTGTTATCTAGAGATATCTTTGAGACACCTGTTGAGCAGATTTGCGAGATAAAGGTTGAAATGACCTTCCTCGACGGTGAGGTTGTATACAAAAAATGAGCAACAGCCACAGTAAAACAAAACAGAGAACATGATGAGAGGTTATAGCCTAGCCGTTTCTGCATATGCTTACTCGATAACACAGAGGTTGGTCAACTATGTGGCCTATAGAATATCAGAAGCGCGTATACGCAGGCGATGAAAGGAAAGATACAGCCCATTTAGGGTCTCGTCGAGAATAAATGTTTGAAAGAGCGTCCTGCGGGTCGGATGCATCTTGACCGTTGCGGGGATAAATAGAAGGCTCTTAAAGCACCTGTCTTGTTAAGGAGAATGTCAGGAGCTGGATTAGTCAAATATATGGGCTTACGATAACGGGTTGGGAGATACTTTTCTGGAGAAGTGTTTGTGACTCTAATCGACCCGAGGCGGGATCACGATAGAGGTATGGGTACGTACTACCCCCTTGATATTCTGAATCAACTCGATCAGGTTGCTTAGCTGATTCATATCCTCAAGCTCAATGTAGAGTATAACGTCAAACTCACCGGTTATCGCGTCAGCCATCTTAACACCCTTTAGCTTCGATGCCACGGCGGTGATCTGCCAGAGCTTTCCTGGCTCAGCGTTGATGAAGACATATGCTCGTTGCATTTCCTCTCTAGAACAGTTCGGGTGAAATGGATATTTATGCCTAGCGTCAAGACTCGATAAATCTAAAGATATGGCTACTTCTAGACATAACTTAAAATCCCTGAAACCTAGCTTATGTTTACGAAGTAAAATTGTGAGTTTGCTTCACTATATGATAACCTAGAATTGGAAGAATTGTTTGGATTGCTACGATATGGGAATTGAATTTGGTGCTGGTTAGCTTACTTAGGTTTCTATACACCTTAGTTTGCTCAGAATTCTCTTGCGTTTAACTTTAACCACAATAGCTTCTTATTGCCTCACAGATATCCGGTATTGATGTTTGGCAATGCTTCTTTATGGCTTTAATCATCTGCCATCTAAACCAGATCTTTAGGTACTGTCTAGCAAGTGCCTCCCTAAATCCCTGCTTAAGCCCATAAGCTCTTAACGAGGCGAATAGCATGGGAGGGAAACCCAGTATCGGTCTGGCTAATGCCAAATAAGCTACAGCTTTTTGTGAAGCCTTGTAAGCCCTGTAGGTCTCGTATTCAATTATTCCGTACTTACTCATGACCTCTATCGCAGTCCTAATCTTCTTCTTTTCCTCGTCTGTGGATCCAGAAGCCTCAAGATGGTAATGTCTGACACCTATAGGATTCACTACCGAGTTGTAGCCCCTGCATTTGACATAAAAGTGGAGCCACGCATCCTCATAGACATGTAGCTCTGGAGGTATCTTAATACCCTCTATGGCTTCTCTTCGATAAAGTGTGTCATGCGTGCCTCCTCTTTCATTGAATTTACGTATCAGATAGTCTTTAAACTCGATTCCGAAGAAGCTGAGAAACTTCTCCCTTTGTGGGGAGGCATCCCAGCTTATGCCCCATATCTCACCGACTGAGGGTTCTTCAAGAACCTTGTTTTCCAGAACCCAACTCCACCAGCCATGGTTTAGTATAACGTCATCGTCCACAAACATGAGCCAAGCTTCGATAAGGTTTCCTAAGAAGCAATCTATAGCCTTCTGTCTAGCTATAGCCCTAGTTCCAGCGCCTCTAATCAAAACCAGTTCTTTTCCTTCCCTTTCACACCATTCCTTAAAAACCTCTACTGTCTGATCAGTTGAATCGTCAACCAGAATAACAGTTCTGTATGGTAGTTGCTTAGTAGAATCTAATACATCAATAAGATTTATAGGTATATTTTTTAGCTTAGTAAAAGAGTTTTTAGTTATAACAGAGAGAGCTAGATCCATTTCTTTAACTCTTCTCTATCTCAGCCATGACGGTATCGACGATTTTCATAGTCTGCTTCAATGAATTATCAGCTTTAAGATTTAAGGTGATAGGTAAATTATGTTGGATGCTTCATATAGGCGTTTAAGACCTCTTCTATTGTAACAAGGCTTAGCTCTTTATGGATATATAAGGTCAACTGAGACTAGGTTCTCGAGCCTTAAAGGCTATATTAAGTCAATTTATGTCAATGCCAATCCAAATACGCATAAGTTAACTCATCAATGTTGCTGGAAATCACTAAAATGTCTAATAGACGTATCCTAGCTCAATAGTTGCAAACTTCCACTCCTCAGCCACTCATGGCTTGGGAATGCTTATTCAGGTCTATAGCTGAAAGCTATAACGGCTGGGTAGGGGGCTTGAATAGGTGACTCGGGGCGGTGGCCGCCTTCTCTGTAAGCGATGTGGCTGGTGCTGCCAAAACCAGCTGATAGGCGTCTCCACAGTTGAGATAAGAGCGATCAGCTCCCATCTTGAGCTAAAACCTGTTGATGAGCTTGAAGGTCATATAATTTCCTGTATGGTCTACGACGGGATACGTGACCTTCATGGTATTTTCTTTGATCAATACTTGGAGCGGCTTGTCAACTTCTATGAGCCATGTGAGGTCCTTGTGAAGAGGGATGTTGCCTTTGTGAGGAGCCATGTAATCAGGCTGCTTCCTGAGTCAAGAAGATGCGTATTCCACAATCCAGTAACTATGGATTGTCTTATCTATCCAGCGAGGCCCCTTACATGTAGAATGTTCCCTTACGAGGTCAAGGATGGAGGGTTAGTGATGGTTGATGAAACTGACAAATGTCCTGGGGTTGGCGAAGGGGAGTTTGTCAACCTTAGGCGTCATACAGCTTTGTCGAAGCTATGTAGGGAACTGCTTGCTAGAGACGATGCGGAGTTCTGGAGATTTCTTCGTGAAAAAGGAGTCGCATCTGAAGATGGGGAAGTTGCTTTTGCTTACAGGCTTCAACTAGATAGGGTACATTTAATCGACCCGTTTGTGGAAGTTGGGTTGGTTTCTAAGCCAAGATTGTCCATAATGTCTGCTCGGCTTGGAAGGGTGTAGCTCAGGTTCGAGTTACGCTAATGTTCGAGCTCTGGCGGTGTGGCCTTAATTATGTGTTTGCGGTAGATACTAGTTCTGCAAGAGTGCCCATTGACCTCAGAAGATAGTTGAAGTTCCATACAGCAACGTAGGCTGTAGCAAGGGTTAGCAGATGCCTTGAGGCTCTGTCTTGGTCTAGATAGGTATCGATGTAGTTGGCTACTTGCAAGAATCCTATGGCTGATAGAGGTACGATGGGGAAAGCATACAGCATCCTACCTTGCATAGTATTTGGGTTCGCTAGAATGAAGGCAGGTAACCACAAGGCGAGAAATGGTGTAAGTAGCCTTTCAAGATGAGGATGTGAAGACAAGGAGTAGGAACCTGTAGCGGCCATTGCGAGAATAAGATAGTTGCTTGAAAATCCTGCGGCATAGGCAAAGAATGTAGTTCCGAGATTCTGGTTAAGCCTTGTAAAGCTGGCTAGGCTGAAACCTGCCCTGTTAAGCATTTCATAACCTATTGCAAATATGGAGGGAATGCCTAGTAACCTCATTCTAGCATAGTCTACTAAGAAGAAGATCGAAGTTAATGCAAAAATCATTGCGACATATTTCTTATCGATACTGTAGCCTTTTCCTTTTGCACGATAGGCCATTTCAAAGATAAAGAAAGGAACCAGAATGGCTGCTGAAACTAGCCATGTGTAGACATGTGTGAGGAACAGAATAAACCATAGGATAATCACTTCAATAGTTCTTTTCCTAGTGCTGTTCCGCTGCCAGCGAAGAACCGACCATATAAGAAACATCAAGACTGTGTTGGCCAACCAGTTGCAATAATATCCGGCGAAGACTCCTATGGTGACCGTGTAGCTTGTCCCTGCAATATAGGCACATATTCCTGAGTAGAGGTTTATTCCAAAGAGCTCAGAGCCAACAAGATATGCTGAAACAACAAAGAGGGGCCCCAGGATCAGAGGCATAATGTTAACCGCCATGGGAGCGGGCATATGCGATATACGGTAGATAAATATCAGGAAAGCGTTTGAGAGTACCCTGTCATACCTGTAGAAGCCAGTTCTACTGTAGACAGTTGTTAGAGAGAGTACGTCGAGGGAGAAGCCTTCTCTGTCGTAAGCTTCTAAAAGCTTAACATAATGTGGAAAATCAACACTCAAGGGTTTCGAGAGGTCGAGTGATGGCAAAAACGGGTATACTCCTGCCAGTATCGAAGTCAGTATACCTGCGCCTAAGAGGAGTACGCTACTTCTCCCATTCACTGCTTGAGGTATTCTGCTAGGCTTACCCTGTACAGTTATTCTCCTATGTACAATTTTTAAAATAACAGGCGCTAAAAGTGTCAACATGAATAGATACGGTGATAATAAAGAAAGAACTTGGGAGAGCTCTCTATCAAGCTCGACTGGAGGGATTGTTAAATCATCACTCTCTGCCACGACGAACGGCCAATGTATTAGCATCGCTGTGGATGTTAAACCGATCCCCATCATGATTGCCACTATATATGCTGCCACGTAGATGATGACTCTACTAGTAGATACTGCATGCCTCACCTGTATTCGTTGGATAATTCCCCACACGATTTGCAAGCCGAGAAAACATGTGATGCAGTATCCAAGTTGTTCCAGTCCTAGAGGAATCATAAGGAGAGACGAAATAAATATTGACGCTAATCCAAGTCTTCTAGGCAAGGTAGAGCTGTTAAGACATACAAAGTTCACTGCTAAGACAGCTGATAGGACTGCGAGCACCAAGAGGTCACATGTAGCATCTCCGGTTAGGCTGGCTGAAAAGGAGTCGAGGACAACACTCCCCTTTTTTACTGTGAAAAAGGAAACGCTCAGGGTACGGAGCATGCTGACTACTGAAACGAAGATGTATATTGCAGAAGTTGCTAGAAGCAGATGCACCCTATAGGGTAGACGCTGTACATATGTTGCCAAGGGGATCCTACTTGATATTAGGCTTGGCTTTAATTAACTCTGATATATATGTCGCTGTTAAGAATCTGACAATGATATGCTTGTTCAGCCTTAGTTTGGTTTGCTTATCCCCTTGACAAATCTTAAATAGCTATGGAAATCAAGAATAGGTGAATCAAATTGAACATGAAGGGTTTGGCTCGGGTTTCCCTGATATTTATGGCTTTTACGATGTTACTTTGCGTTACGTCTTATCTGATTGTGCCTCATGCAAGGATAGTGAACAACAACAATTACATTGTAGGCGGGGAAGTAATTTCTACACAGTTTCCAGCGGTGTTGGAATCCTTGAGATGGGTTGCTGTTGCAGGTGCGGTGTCAACCGCCATAGCGATTATAGCTAGGAAGAGAAAGTGACCTGAAAAGAATAAATGAAGTTTTTAGGTCTGTTCACACATCGACTGAGGACTAATCCATGGCTATTGCATTATTGGTTTCTCAAGTATTTAATTAGAAGGATTCGACAGATAGGTTTTGCATTTATCATATTGTCTTGTTGAACATCCAATATGTGTTGCTCTCCGGCGGAGGCTTATTGTCCAAGGACTGCCAACATTTGCTGCACAGCTTGGCGACCCGAGGGATGTTCTTGCTGATTTGTAGGTTGTTCTTCTTTAGTATGTCGCTTAGTATCCAGCTGACGGTCACATAAACGTCCTCATCTCTAGTCTCTATTTCTCTGTCACACAGAATGCATGAGACTCTCATATTTAGGCCTCCTGGAGAAAGTTGTTTCAATGATTTATTTAAATGGAAAGCCTTATATAAGTTTCGTTAATCTAAAATAAACCAGTCGAAATCGAGGTGGGGTGTGATGAGAGCTCAACCCATACAACTGAGGATACTTCAAATCTTCTCTAGGCTAAAGAGAAGTCTTAGACAAAAGCTCCGTCGAGCACATCCGCAGACTGAGAGGAAGGCCGCAGCTTAGACTATTCACAGGGTGCAGTAGTGAGTTCAATCCGATACTTGTTGCCTAGTAAGCTTGTACCATGCTTTAACGGTTAGGATTGATGTCTAGAAGAACTCTTGATGAGGCATTGGGATGATGCAAGTCTTCCTTGAGTATGCTAAAACAGGCTTTGGAGGAAGGCAGAGGAGTGGGCTCGATGCATCCGAATTGTAGGCTACGAGAGTTTATAGGCTTTGGGAGGTGTATATCCTAATGGAGTCTGAGAGAGCTGCTTTGGCCTCTTACACGATTATGGATTTGAAGATGCCTTCAGTTACAAATCTCGATAGCGACTTGGAATGGATCTGTAGGTGCCTTGGCTTCCTTGAGCCTCGTGATAAGGATAGAACTGCGGCAAAGATCTTTAGGTCTCTGCTGGAAGCCATGAAGGCTGGAAAGGGGCGTACTAGCGACGAATTGGCTGCTGAGATAGGCTTAACGAGAGGTGCTGTGGTACACCACCTAAACAAGCTTATTCAAAGTGGACTGGTGATTCGGAGGGAGGGTCAGTATGAGCTGAGAGGCAGAAGCTTGCAGAGAACGATCAGAGAGATTAAACGGGATATTGACCGAATATTTGAGAACGTTGAACAGGTTGCTCAAAGCATCGATAAGAGCTTGGAGCTGGTTTACCGTTAGATTCCTATGATAGATCTGGCTAAGAATTGTTGGAATAGGTAAACGAGTCGCGGCGGATGTCTATATGTTCGTCTTATTAGGTAAGCATTTGGGTTGGCTTGAGGCTATTGGACCTACTTTATCAACTTTATTGGTAGCTCTTGCATGTCTTCTTTTATGCTCATCCTTTATCCAGCTATTGGCTCCTATGCGGTGTCAAATAATCGTACGTCAATAAAAGATTGACTAGTTAGTTATAATTGCACATCGTAAAGCTTAAGTAGTTTTTGTTTTGATTCATCTTGGACAGAGGAGTTGAAAATGGCAGAGG
>JAWBNY010000058.1:0-7194 GCA_038826985.1 Bathyarchaeia archaeon
GATCTCAATTGTCTCCTCTGGTAGATTGGTTCCATACTTTGGAATACAGTGAAGCCCAGCCTCGGCGAATACATAGTGAAGCTCGAGTCCCTTTACCACGTCCTGTACCGCGTCGAGTACAGGAAGCGTTGCCTTTATCACCTCTGGGCCTACACCGTCTCCAGAAATTACACAGACTTTGATAGGTCGTCCTGCTGGTTGAGTCATCAAGCCACATCCGTGGGGTTGCTAGACACTAATTTGCGAGAACTTATTATTATTTTGCAAGTATTCTAAATAGGAGGGTTTCACGGTGGATAGCTCAGCTGCGGAAGAGATTGTTTCATCTGAGACTGTATACCGTGGGAGACTGATAAATGTGAAGCTGGTGAAGGTCAACATCTCGGGCAAACTGTATCATCGGGAGGTTGTTGACCATCCTGGAGCTGTTGCTCTTATCCCGATATTGGGTGAGCAGATTATCCTGATCAGGCAATTCAGGCTTGCAGCAGGAAGATTCCTATATGAAGTTCCTGCGGGCACTCTCAAAGTCGGCGAGGCTCCTGAAGAATGTGCAGCAAGGGAGCTTCTTGAAGAAACAGGCTATAGGGCTGGAAGTTTGAGGCATCTGTTCACCTGTTTCGTCGCTCCTGGATACAGTACTGAATTGATACATTTCTACTTAGCCTCTGAGCTTTCACTTAGCAGCCAATGTCTTGATGAGGATGAGTCAATACAGGTCTGTCCCATGCCTATGGAGAGAGCTGTTAAGATGGTCTATAACAATGAAATTGAGGATGCAAAGACAATAGTTGGAGTCATGCTTCTTCATCGCTATCTCAGCTTACAGCCTTCTTAACTTCCTATAACTCTTTTTGGCCCAGATGCTCCTGCAAAATCAATTACCAAGTTCTCTGAGCAGCAAAATGTATCTTATGAACAAAAAGGTTTTTACAATTCTTGCCAAGGAAGTCTACCATACTTCCTGTAGAATGGAACCAGACCGCCTGCATCTATCATGTTGAGCAAGAACGCCGGGATAGGCTTAATCCGATATGTCTTAGAAAGCCTCAGGTTCTTCACAAACCCGTTCTTAAAGTCGATTTCCAATACGTCTCCAGGCTTTACGTCATCGACGATGTCTCTACTCTCAATAAGGGGTATTCCGAGGTTTAGAGCGTTTCTATAGAAGATTCTTGCGAAAGACTTGGCAACGATGGCTTTGATGCCTAGTCCCTTGAGTGCAAGAGGCGCTTGTTCCCGGCTTGATCCGCATCCAAAATTCTCGCCACCTATGATTATGTCTCCTTCCTGTGCCTTTTTGCTGAATTCGGGGTCAGCACCTTCCATCGCGTGTTCTGCCAAAGCCGTAGCGTCTGTTGTCTTAAACTTATACTTTCCAGGTATTATGAGGTCGGTGCTTATGTTATCTCCAAATATGTGAATATTCTTTGAGACTATAACATCGACCATGTTTCACACACTCCGTGGGTCACTGATCACTCCACTCAAAGCAGAAGCGGCTACGGTTTCCGGTGAGGCGAGATAGACCCGGCTCTTTGGACTACCCATACGGCCAACAAAGTTACGGTTAGTTGTCGATATGGCCGTTTCGTTTGCTGCTAAGATTCCTTGATGGAGTCCGCAGCATGGTCCACAGCCAGGGTTGCAGACGCATGCACCGGATTCGATAAGAGTCTGTATATAGCCACGTCTTACTGCTTCTAAGTATACTTGTCTTGAAGCTGGAATGACAAGTAAACGTACAGTTTTTGCAATCTTCCTTCCTTTGACTATGCGAGCTGCAACCTCAAGGTCGCTAACACGAGCATTGGTGCAAGAACCTATAACAGCTTGGTCTATCTCTACTTTTCCCAATTCAGTCACAGGCTTGACGTTGTCAACCATACTGGGACAGGCAACTTGAGGTTCTAGATTGCTAAGTTCATACTCGATTATACTGCTATAGTTTGCGTCATTGTCGCTTCTTAGATCATCCATCACCCCGTTCTTTCCTAGGAAATTATATGTCTTATCATCCGGTTCCACGATGCCACTCTTGGCACCCATTTCGACAGCCATGTTGCAGATAGTTAGTCTACCGTCAATGTCCATTTCTTTGATTATTGAACCTGAGAACTCAACCGATTTATATGTGGCTCCATCAGCGCCTATTTTGCCAACAAGGTAGAGTATAACATCCTTTGGAGAAACCATCCTTGGCAGCCTTCCTTGTAATATGAGCTTTATCGACTCTGGAACACGGAACCAGAGCTTACCGCTTAGCAAGACCGCTGCGATGTCGCTTGAACCTAGACCTGTAGAAAACGCACCTAGGGCTCCATAGGTGCAGGTGTGACTGTCAGCACCAACAACAACCGAGCCTGGGTGAACATACCCCTTCTCAACCATCAGTTGGTGACAGACCCCTTCTCCAACATCGTAGAGCTTTATCCCCTGCTCATTAGCGAACCGGCGCATTAGTCTATGGAGGTTGCTCAACTCCTCAAAGTCACTCGGAGAATTATGGTCGATAACTAATATGACTCTGTCCTTATCCCAGACCATCTCGGCACCAAAGTCCCGAAAAGCCTCGATGGCTAGAGGGGCAGTCCCGTCATGGGCCATAACGTAGTCGACATCTGCGACAACGATATCTCCAGCCTCAGCCTTACTATGGCTTGCTTTGGAAAAGATCTTCTCAACTATTGTTAATGCCATTTCTATCAGTCCTTAACCAACCTGAAGTATCGAAGTACTCGCCTCACAGCAAATTTAAACATTCTTTTTTATAGTCTAGAATCTTAATTAGTATGTCAAATATCTCTACATCCTTATCATTCAAAAACACGAACCAGTGTCGATGTAACGCCTCTATAATGTAATTATCCCATTACTTGCTTTTGACATTGCTGGAAAAAATATTCATTACTTGAAGCAAACATCCTTATCACAGTGGACATGGTTTACTCTAGATGGTGAGGCTTTTACTCATCTCGGATATACATGCCAATCTGATAGCGCTTAGAGCGGTTCTTAAGGATGCTGGTGCGGTCGACGTGATACTCTCGGCAGGGGACCTTGTAGACTATAATCCTTGGCCTACTGAAACTGTTGACTTAGTTAGGCAACTCCGTATAAGGTCTGTGCTTGGAAATCACGACCGTGATGCGGCATTAGGTACCCCTGAGGGATATAACATCTATGCGCAGGCAAGCTGTCTCTGGACTCATGAACAAATCAAGAACGAAGTTGGGAAGTACATTCTTTCTTTACCTGATAAGATCCGTGGAGTCTACGATGGGGTGAGCTTCTTTATCTGTCATGGTAGTCCGCGAGACCTCCTTGATGAATACGTCTTTCCCCCGCCCTACACAAACAGACATACGCTACAGCAGTTACTAATTATGGCTGAGGCAGACGTGTTGGTTATGGGTCATACACATATCCCCTTTATCGAGGAACTTCCGGAGGGGTTTGTGGTGAATCCAGGTTCTGTTGGTCAGCCAAGAGATTATGATCCGAGAGCAAGCTATATTCTAGTGGACATCGAAAATACATGCCCAAGCTTTGTATTTCGTAGAGTCTCATACAATGTGGGGGAGGTAGCGAAGAGGATAGTTGAGGTTGGTCTACCTGGCTTTCTTGCAAAAAGACTTTATGACGGTATCTAAAATTTTTTGTTTCCCACCTATGGTGTCCGAAAAACCTAAATGCAAATATATCCCGTACACCGTCACCGAGTTGCTACGGAAGATTAAGAGATGCCTCGCTTCAAGACTACGACCGAGATACTTGCTCTTTCAAAAGATAAGAAGCACATTAGGAACACTGGGATAATAGCCCATGTTGACCATGGAAAGACTACTCTAACGGATTCTTTACTTGCCGCTGCCGGGTTACTGAGCCCGAGTATGGCTGGCACTGCTCTTGCACTTGACTACCTTGAAGAGGAACAGAAGCGGCAAATGACGATTAAGGCAGCTAACATAAGCCTCTTCTATGAGACGGATGTTGGGAACTATCTCATTAACCTGATCGATACACCCGGCCATGTAGACTTCTCAGGTAGAGTGACTAGAAGCCTACGGGCTATGGATGGCGCGGTTGTGGTGGTTGATGCTGTCGAGGAAGTGATGGTTCAGACAGAGACGGTAACCCGTCAAGCGTTAGAGGAGAGGGTGCGTCCAGTTCTTTATGTGAACAAGATAGACCGTCTGATAAAGGAACTACGTCTGAGTCCAGACAAGATTCAGACAAAGCTTGGTAGAATAATCACAGACTTCAACCGCTTGATTGAGATGTATGGTGAACCAGAGTTCAGAGGTAAGTGGAAAGTGAGCCCTGCAGCAGGTACCTTAGCCTTTGGTTCAGCCAAGGACCGTTGGGGGCTGACGCTTAGCGGAGCTCAGAAGAAGGGTATCAACTTCAACTACATTGTCGATGCAGACCTTAACAATAGAGTGGAAGAATTAGCTAAGGATGCTCCGCTTCATGAGGCCGTACTGGATATGATTGTCGAACATATGCCGAATCCAGTTGAGGCTCAACGTTACCGGATACCAAAGATATGGAGGGGAGACCTAAATAGCGAAGTGGGCAAAGCGATGATCGAATGCGATGACGACGGCCCCGTGGTTATGAGCGTTATACAGGTGAATGTTGACAGGCAGGCAGGCATCGTCTCGGCTGGTAGACTCTTCTCAGGTACGGTTAGAGACGGCGACTCAGTATACCTTATCAATGCAAAATCACATGGACGGATTCAACAGGTTGGCATCTACATGGGTGCCTTCCGAGAGATCATCGGCCAACTCTCCGCAGGCAATATTCCCGCACTTCTTGGCCTCTCCTCAGCTAGAGCAGGCGAGACGATAACCACGGCTCAGGAGACTTACCCGTTTGAGGCTGTGAAATATGTTACAGAGCCAGTTGTCACTATGGCTATCGAGCCAAAATACAGTCGTGACCTCCCGAAGCTGATCAACATTCTAAGAAACCTCTCGATTGAGGACCCCACGCTGGTGACGAAGATTAACGAGGAGACAGGCGAATACCTAATTAGCGGTATGGGTCAGCTTCATCTAGAGATCGCTAAGACTTGGATCGACAAGACAGGCGTCGAGACTGTAACTTCGAACCCAATAGTTATCTACAGGGAGTCAATTCGTAGTCGAGCTGGACCTTTTGAGAGCCGTAGCCCCAACCGACACAACCGTCTTCTTATATCTGCGGAACCACTCTCACCGAAGCTCGTGGAGATGATTCGAAGCGGCATCATCCATGACGGAATGGACAGGCGGGAAATGGCGAAGATTCTGCGAGATGAAGGTTGGGACACAGACGAGGCAAGGAATGTATGGGTGGTGGATGAAAGAAGCAACATATTAACTGATGTAACCAAGGGTGTCCAACGTCTTGACCAGGTTAAAGGCTCAATTACTATTGGATTCACAGATGCCATGCAGGCTGGGCCCCTCGCAGGCGAACCTGTGAGGGGAGTGAAGATCCGTCTTGAGGATGCTACTGTCCATGAAGACCCCGTACATTTTGGGCCGGGTCAGATGATACCTGCCACAAGGGCAGGCATATTTGCAGCCATCCTAAGCGCTAATCCTGCTCTACTTGAGCCACTTCTGAAGATAGATGTTAAACTTCCAGTTGAGCAGGTAGGTCTAATCACCAGCGTCATAGCCCAAAAACGTGGGAAAACCCTGTCTATAGACCAGAAAGAGTATCTTACCTTCGTTACAGGCGAAATACCTGCTGCCGAGGCCTTCGACTTGAGTGAAGTGATACGGGGAGCAACAGGTGGCCGAGCCTTCTGGGGCACAGAGTTCAGCCGTTGGGAGCTAGTTCCTGTAGGTCTACAGAAAGCACTTGTAGCTGAGATTAGGAAGCGGAAAGGGATGAGTCCGGAGCCTCCTAGACCGCAAGACCTCTTGAGGTGAAAGGCGCTAGCCCTTTATGTTGGAACTATATTCACCAGTCCTCTCAGTCAAAAAAGAGATAAACCTCACTTGCTAAACAAAACATACGCGGCCGTGGTCTAGCCTGGTCTAGGACGGAAGCCTCCCAAGCTTCTAACCCGGGTTCAAATTCCGGCGGCCGCACCATATTTTAGGTATACATCTGCAACTCTTTTGTTTGTTGCGATTTTTGTTTGCTTGGTTACTGGTTAGAGTAGTGTGGTTTGGGTAAAAATTTTAACTTTCAAGATAATGTTGTGCCATGAATGTGGATGAGTTAGTTGAAGAGATTTTGCCGGGTTTAAGGTAATCAGGTTCTCTTTTCTAAGTGATTTAAACATTCATACACCTATTGGTGGAAAGTTTGCTGAATTATTGGTTGCTGCTGATCTTTGGAAGCATGAGTCGAAACTTGGCCGACATAGAGGAATAAAGGGTGTTCAAAAGCTAGGTAGTCGCGATTTGGTTTTAGCGAAAACAAGAAAGAAGCTTGAAGTGAAATGGGCGGTGTGCCATCACCGTCCACATGGCCAAGACGTAAAAAGATGGGATGGGATACCTTTTTTGGGGCTGGGGTTTTTCAGAAGGAAAACAGTTTAAGGATAGGAAATTTGACTATTGTATCCTTATTGCTGCTAAAAGGGATGGGGCATATCCAGAGAGTATTTTTGTTGTTAAGTGTGAAGAGATGACTGAAAAATCTATGGGTGGGTTTAGATGTTCAAGTGTGTATACTAAAGGGAGCTTCTACATTGAGTTTAGCCGAAATATGGACTTTTATTGTAAGAGAAGCCGGCATCCTAAGGGGCCTTCACCATTGGAAGAAGACATTTTTAAGAATCAAACGAAATATAAAAAGAGTTGAGAAGAACTAAAGGAAAAGGGGCAGCTAGACTAGGTCACTCTTTTTTCACAATGGCGGCAAAACTGCCATCACCTGACGTTTCTTCTTCTCACTTGAAATCCCAGTCTTAGCGACTTTAATTTTTCTTCCGTCTTTCGATAGTCTATGGCATAAAATGTTAGCGTAGCAAACGATTTGGAAAATCCTCTGCAAACTTAAGTTGGTTGTTGAGAGGCGGTTGAATAAGTAACTAGTTCTAATATTCACGGATGTTTCACACAAAAGCCGTAAAAAGATAATAGTTCAAAGTAAAAGATAGTTGTGTGAAGTTTGCAGGACGTACGAGAATGAGTCTTGTTAAAGATGTTTTTCTAAAGGCTTTTTCAACGCTTAAGGATCCGT
>JAWBNY010000059.1:0-7164 GCA_038826985.1 Bathyarchaeia archaeon
CGGTATAATAGGCAGATGCTTCTGAACGGTTGGGGCGAAGAAGGCCAGCTCCGTCTTAAGAATGCAAAGGTAACTATAGCCGGTACTGGAGGATTAGGCTGTCCAGCAGCTATATATCTAGCAGCTGCAGGAGTTGGATGCCTTCAGCTTCTAGACAACGACCAGTTCGAGTTGAGTAACCTGAATCGACAGATCCTTGGATGGGAATCGGATATAGGAAGGCCGAAGACAGTTGCTGTGAGGGAGAAGCTTTTAGCTTTGAACTCTGATATTGAAGTTGAAGCAAGGCAGGTAGAGATTACCTCAAACAACATCTGTGACCTTATCCGAGATTCAAACGTTGTTGTTGACGCTATGGACAACTGGAAGACACGATTTATCATCAACAAAGGATGCGTAGAAAGTAGAGTACCGCTCGTTCACGCCGGCATCCATGGAATGAGCGGGCAGATAACGACGATTATTCCAGGGAAAGGACCCTGTTTAAGCTGTATCCTACCACGGGAGCCGCCTGAGATTCGGCCGTTTCCTGTTGTTGGAGCTACCCCAGGACTGCTTGCGATGCTTCAAGTGATGGAGACGATAAAACTTATAGTTGGGATTGGAAAGCCGCTAGTTGGAAAACTCCTAATCTTCAGCGGCGAGGATATGAGCTTCAGTACCGTAGAAGTCTTGAGGAACCCGCAGTGTCCAGTCTGCACGGGTATAAGGGATCCGAGCAATCCAGATATATAGTGAGCGAGACGGCTAGGCAGTAATCAGCTAACAGTTGACTGCTCAACCGAAACTTATTTTGATTACTTTGAATCACATACGTTAATTCAATGCCTACTTGTTCTATGAACTCAAAGGAGATTTTTGTTAGCTTTACCATATTAGGAAGCGTATGCCCATGTGAATATCAGCTACATCTGCCGGAGCATGCATTCTCCACCCTAGTTTAGTCTCTTGAACCAACTCGGCGAACCCTTTATTTTTTAAATGAAGAGATTGGCTGCTAAAGATACTTAATCTTCACAATCAAAGAAAAAGAAGTATGCAGAGAATGTTGCTATCAAGGCTCTTTATCTGTTCCATTATCAAGAATTTCTTCATATCGCTGTTGATTTTACGTGCCATATCTCAAGATGCTTAATACTATTTTATTTTTAGTTTGATACGCCACTAACTCGTTTGATACTCCTTATATGAGGCAAATTCGTATCCTATTGAGGAACTAGGTGAGGGCATATAGACCCCTCAAGTATCCTTTTGCAACGTAACAGCTCTTGCCCTAGCCAAGATAGTTGAAGCCGCTTCTGTCAGGAAGCCCACGTCTCCTCCAACGTTAACAAGTCTGAAACCACGCTTCACAGTCTTCTCAACATCCTCGGTCAACGCAAGCATGCCTGGGGCTGTTCCACTCTTCTCTGCTGCCTCCAAGATCCTATCCAAAGCCCTCTCAAAGACAGGGTGGCCCCACTGAGTGAAGACACCCAGATCTCTGGAAAGGTCATATGGACCAACAAAGAAGGCATGAATTCCGTCAACAGATAGTATGCTGTCAATGTTTTCAAGGGCCTCTCTTGTTTCGATTTGAGGGAGAACCAAGATTTCGTCATCGGCGGTCGCCATATAGTCTGGGTCAATTAAGATAGCTCTTCTAGGCCCGTAGCTTCTGACACCTCTTGGAGGGAAGGTTGCGTAGCTTAAAGCTCTCTCCGCATCTTCCTTCTTGTTTACGAAAGGAATGATTATTCCATGAGCCCCGGCGTCTAGGGCACGAACGATCATTGAGATATCGTTCCACTGTACACGGATAATCGGGGTTGACGTTGAACAGCTCATTGCCTGCATCATATCCTGAACTGTGGCTATGTTGAGCGGTGTATGCTGAGTGTCAAAATTGATGAAGTCAAAGCCTACTCTCCCAAGAATCTCAGCTACATCGGGATGTCCAATGCTGAGAGTAATCCCAAACGCCACGCCTCCTCGTTCAAGGATGTCTTTTAAACGATTCTTCAAACACTACTCCCTCACTCTTAAACAGGGTTTCAACCATAATCTCAAAAAGTATAGATCGAACATACTTTCACCGCCAGCTTCACGTTCAACAGCAACTTCAATTTCGACGTAATCCCCATGCTTTTTAGACGTAATCCCTCAAAGAAACCAGGTTGATTCCCGTCCATTTCATCTAAATCAGCCAGATTCATACCGTTTCCTTTTACGATGATTTTTCCCAACAATTGAGAGAGCACTTCCACTTATATGACCCTTTAGCCCAGCCAAAGGATAAATCTTCATATCTGCAGAGCCTTAAGGTAGATAATACCCTTAGTGATAGATAAGATTCTCTGCCCATAGTAGCGTTGCGACGATCGCGTGAAGATACGGTAATCGAAAACCTATTCTCCTTCTAGACACTGTTTTAGGCAAAGTCTGAAGCTGAGGAGTAGTGTTGGCTTTAAAGAGGGAGCTTGTTTCTCTTTTTATTGCGGCCATAGCTATCTCTGTATCAGGGAACATTATCGGACCATTCTTGCCACTTTATCTTCAGAGCCTCAAAGCACCCGTAATAGTCGTAGGTTTACTGATATCGTTGATCAATCTCGCCCAAGCATTAGTGAAGATACTGGGAGGAGTTATAGCAGACAGATTCGATGAGAAACCAATACTAATGTTCACCCTGATTCTGGCAATGGTGCCACCTACAGCATTACTGGTAGCAAACCAGTGGATGCAGACCGTTCCATGGCTTATAATCTACGGCGTAGCCATGTCACTCTTCACACCCGTATGGAACGTTACGATAGCTAGAAACACTGCTCCAAACAGCAGTAGGGCCCGAGTCTTTGGCGCTATGAACATGGCTTGGCCCATAGGTATCATCTTAGGCCCCATTATAGGCGGAGTTCTAGCTGAGGCTTTCGGCTGGTCCGGCATAATGTATTCCCTGCTTGCAGTATATTCGATAGGTCTCGTCTCGATAGTTATCGTCACAAGGCACGGATCCCATTTCCAAACCATAGTGTCAAGGAGAGGACAATTAAAAGTGAAACCATTTGCAACATTTATCTTGTTCCAATGTCTAGTCGCATTTGGCTATGGATGTATCAACCCAATTCTCCCACTCTACATTACTAGTGTACTAGAGTCAAAGAAAGAGTTTGTGGGGGTTTTCTGGTCAATATGCTACGGTGTAACCTTCTTGTCGACTCAGATACCAGGTGGTAGGCTTGCGGAGAAGATTCCTTTGCGTAGAGTATTGTTGCTCGGGGTCACAGCTGCACCTATGCTGCTGGTATCGATGCCCTCTGTCAAAGACCGGATTATCTTCTTCCTCCTTAATGTAGCGTTGGACACTTTATGGCACCTAAGCGTCCCAGCTGGAAACGTTATTTTTCTAAAAATCCTTCCCGACGAAGGCAGGGGCTTCTACATAGGCCTAGGCGAAACAATAATAATGCTAGCTTGGACTGTTGCACCGTCACTTAGCACATTTCTCTACGACGTTTATGGAGCCGGTGCACCGTTCTACACCTCAGCACTCTTCTTTGCCTTAGCCACGGTGACTGCAGGTCTACAGCCATGACCAACAAACCTAAATCTTCTCTCTGTATTGCACTAGAAACATCCGACCTAAAGGCAATGAGTATACGGTTAACGCATATGCCAGACATGTTCTCCACACCGGCAACTTATCGGGTGTCTCCAAACAGTGAATAGAAAGAGCATCAAGATGGAGACTAGAAGATTCTTCAACATCCTCGCCAAAAGTTATGATGAATGGTTCGCAACAAAGGAAGGCCAGTATGTTAACCTATGCGAAAAGAAAGCAGTACTTAGTCTTATAACCATCCGTCCAGACGATGTTATTCTGGATGTGGGAACCGGAACAGGAATATATCTTCTAGAAGCTGCTAGCCACGGCGCCTATGCGGTTGGAGTCGACTATTCAATGGAGATGGTGAAGGTTGCAGCTAGCAAGACCCTTAGCTTAGGAGCCAAAAGCAGCATTGAGCTTCTGCTCGGGGACGCTGAGAACCTACCGTTCAGAGAAAGAGTATTCACAAAAGCGATCTGCAACACAGTTCTCGAGTTTACGGAGAGACCAAACAAGGTTGTTTTCGAGTTATCGCGGGTTATAAAAGAGGATGGTGAAGCAGTCATCGGGGTCCTAACCTCCACAAGCATCTGGGCGATTCGTCGTCGACTACAAAATCTATGGACGAAGAATGTGTATAGCAATGCCCAGTTCTACACGCTCAACAAGTTTCGTAAGCTGCTTAAAAACAGCGGACTCGTTTATGCGGGGCATCGCTGGGCGGTTTTTACACCACCTAGATGCCCAAGAATTCTTATTCCTCTCCTCAAGAGATTAGAGAAGCCCAGCATTAACCATCTGCTTTCAGGTATAGCAGCATTCCTCGCGGTCAAAGTGGTTCATCCAATGCCTCTAGCAATGCCAGAAACTTAGACACTAAACCCTACGCTATCGCTATGTTGATTGAAATGACTTACAAAAAAGCCATAAATCAGGGTACGGTAGGATAGCCGAAAACCGTTTCACGTAGTCGATCAAATTATGTACATATAGATGTGCGATTCATTGTCAACCTTTGCAGGTGTCCAACCTGTCATGACAAAAGTGTATGAGACTATCCGTGTTCCCGGTCTCAACTCTTTCTTGAATTTTGCTGCGAGACGGTCATTGGTATTCTGACGTAGGTAGAGGGTAACAACGTCAGCGTTTCTAAGGTCAGCATAGTAGAAGTTTCCATGAATAATCTTGGCTCTTTCCCCAAGGTTCTGAGCCGCAATGTTTCTTCTTGACAGGGAAACAAGGCTTTTGTCAATCTCGACCCCTACGGCATTGGCTCCGAAGTCGCGTGCAGCAGCGGCCACTATTCTTCCATCTCCCGACCCAAGGTCGTATAAAGTCTCGCCAGGTTTCAACTCAGCCATCTCGAGCATTCTTCTAACTACCGGTTCCGGTGTGGGTACATACGCGGCATCTCTTCTAGTTACGACTGTCAGATAGAAAACAAAGGCGAAGAAGAGTACAGGAAGAATCAACAGTATGTAATTACCCACCATTATAAAATATATAGTAGCCAAGACAGCGCTAACGAACATGATCCAGAAAACCGCAACTGAAAGGAGGAAACTTCTCCTAAACCCTCCCAGAAATAACCCCCCATTCACCTAATTTCCTAATATTACTATGGCTCCCGCATATCTCTTATTATAGAACCCCCTCTTCAACATTAGTCATGATCAAGCTTCAATCAGCCAGTTAAACATGGTCAACTGGACTGCGGTTGAAATAACTGCTACTACATGGAGCTCATTTGTGACAACATCTTCAGCAAACATAGTCTCCCCAACAAGTTGTCCTACTAGCCTTCAACAGTTACAGAGCGAAACTTCCATGCCTTATCGAAACGCCATTATTTGCATATACACTCATACAGGCCAAACGTAACGCCATATAGAAATATAAAATCTCTATATATGGTTCAGGTTAAACGTGCTCAACAATGGAGTCTTGCGGAAAATCACGGTGATATAGAAAATAGCGAGAGTCTTTATAACAACTGACATCAAAGATTCTTATGACTAAAGCAAAAGGCAACATGTGCAATTTAATACCTGAGAGTATAAGCTGGTGAACTCAGCCTATCATCAGGCTGAAACTCAGAATTAGCTGAACAATAATCGACGAGTACAATAGGGCATAGTTTTTCCACAGGCTGAGACGCCTTCTGACATCTTAGGTCTTGAAGGCCAGAAGACATCAAACGATGCTTGCTAATTGCTTTCTCTCCTAAAAATCTTACATCTCGAAACAAGAAGAAATATCTTTCGGCTTCAAATAGTGATGAATAATGATTACGCGAACTGCCTTATTGGTTGAACCCAGAAAGTTTTCAATTCAAGAGGTGGAGCTACCTCCTATCAAGCCTACTCAGATGCTTGTTAGAATCAGGTCATGCGGTCTGTGTCACAGCGAGCTGGGGAGGTACCTTGGTAAGGGAACCCTATGGACTGGGGAACCTGTCAGTTATCCGTCAAGACTTGGCCATGAGCCTGCAGGGATAGTCGAGGAGGTGGGAGAAGAAGTAGAAGGGTTTGAGTGTGGAGATAGAGTTACTGGGATGGGTTTCGGCCCGAGCTTCTCTGAATACGCTTTGGTTGACTTCGGAGATCTACGAAGAGTTCCCATGATTGTGAAGGCTCCAAACAATGTACCAATTGAACTCTGCATTGGGGAACCAATAAAGTGCTGTACCACAATTGTGCGGTATTCTCAGGTCAAGTTTGGAGACTATGTCTTCGTTGCAGGCTGCGGCTTCATGGGATTGCTTGTTATCGCCAACCTTGCATGGAGGGGCCTTAGCGAGATTATTGCATGTGACCTCATCGACCAAAGACTCCAACTTGCCAAAGAGCTTGGGGCCACAATAACATTGAATCCAACAAGGGACGACGTTGTCAAGGAGGTTAAAGATGCCACCAATGGGAGGATGTGCGATGTTGCATTCGAAGGAATAGGCAGACCTGCAGGTGTATATCTAACAAGCAGAGTCATCAAGAACAGCCCGCCTCCTGGCATAATAGTGCTCTACGGCTACCACGCGTGGCCAGACACGTATGACCTCAGTTTGTGGGGACCAAAGGCTCCTATGGTTATAAGTCTACATCCAGCGTACTCACCGGATCAAATGCATGACCTTATAATAGCAATGAAAGCTGTAGAGAAGGGATATTACCCCCTAGAGAAGCTCATAACTCATAGATATAAACTAGAGAACATCGACCAAGGTTTCAAGGCCCTAGAGGAGCCTCCTGAAGGGTTCATAAAAGGCATAGTCACACCATAAGCCCACGCGGTCAACCACTTGAATTCCGACTAGTCCACGTCATCATAAGCCTGATGGAGCCACCTCACCTCTACAGGTAGCTCCTGAAACCAGCTGAAAAGCAATTGGCGAACCCCATAAACTCTATAGTCAATGGCATATTCTCCTCGTCAGCTAAAGGAAGCAAGAAAGCGTTAGCCATGTAAGTAGAAGGAGATTAAAGACATGTACAGTGGTTTCAGAAAATATCCCAGATTAGCCTCAATAATATATGTCAAAGCGAGCATTGTCATAAATAGAATAACATTGTTTTCATGAC
>JAWBNY010000060.1:0-7016 GCA_038826985.1 Bathyarchaeia archaeon
CAAGTATTGATAGGTACATCTCCTCAGGTGAAGGTCCAACTCATCGGCTTTGACTGGTTTATCTTCGAATAGGAGTCTTCGAAGACCCTATGCGGCACCCGATTAACAGTGTATCCTCAAACGCTTCGCAGTTGCAAACATTGTTGACGCATATACATGGTTAGAATCATCTGAACTATGGAAAACTTATCGTATGTTAGGTGAAACTAGCTGATGGCTTCCAAACCATTTCTATGTGTTTCGTTCCGCAACCCCAATCGTAGCTTCTTTGTTATTGGTAAGACCTGATGGTAGGAATATTACTGCTAGTATAAGCCCGCTGTTGAAGCGGCAAACACTCCATGTTGTCCTACTCTAGGTGAGGGCCTTTCTACCAATCCAAAAGTAAACTTAGCTCGGATTGGGGGATGTCTAACGGCGCGTATAATCCATAATATGCCTCTGACCTGCCTCGTAAATGTTGACGCAACCTCAGCTTTACCCACCTGTGCCGAAACGTTCCTTCCATCTCGGTATGGCGGTCCGGTTCACCGTAAACTCTGGAGGGACTCCTCTAAATGCTTTAAGACAGCAATCAACCTGGGCAGTTACGATGCTCCTTTCCATTTCTGGACTGAGGCCTGCGACATGCGGCGAGAGGATGAGCTTCTCCGCAAGCTCCGGTTTAAGAAGGCAGCTTCCCTCAGGTATGGGCTCTGTGGAAAACACGTCTAGGGCGGCTCCTGCGATCCACCCTTCGTTCAAGGCTTTGTAGAGGGCCTCCTCATCAACCACAGCACCCCTGGCAGTGTTGATTAGAAATGCAGTCTTCTTCATCTTTCTAAAGGCATCCTCATCGATTAGTTTCCTCGTTGATGGAACAAGAACCGTGTGAACCGTAATGAAGTCCGATTCCTTGAGCAACCTATCTAGGTCAACCATCTCAACCCCGAGAAGAATAGCTTTGTCCTTGGAAACATAAGGGTCGTAGGAGAGGATCCGCATCTCCCAATGACTCATCAGTTTAGCAACCTGCGAGCCTATTCGGCCTAGCCCGATTATACCGAGTGTTTTTCCCCTCATGTATACGCTCTTCAAAGCATCATAGCTATTTTGCCATCGCCTCTGTCTAACTTCTCTATCGCATATGTGGAGTCTCTTCGCTAGAGCTAGGATCCGGGCGACAGTTCCCTCTGCAACCCCGATATAGTCCTCAGGCACCGGAGTGTTTGCGACTAATACTCCCTGCGACGTTGCTGTCTCTACATCTATGTTGTCGACGCCTACTCCTGTCCCCACTATGATTCTAAGATTCTCCAGCTCACGTATAACCTTGCCAGTTATTTGGGTTGAGGCTACAATAATTGCATCTACTTCTCTTGCTATCTCAATGATGTCCTCCTCTGAGTAACTTTTTCCAGCTGAGCCTGAGAAGATCTCGCATCCACTCTCTTTCAGCCTTCTTATGCCTTCGTTCCATACATCTTTCATCGGGTTAATATGCCAAATTCTCCGCAAACAATTTGCCTCCAATTAAGGTGTACATATGATATCTTAGTTTAAATCTGCTAAGGAGAGCACATGGTAGACTTCATCTGCTGCTTCAGCCTACAATGATACTTAAAATATAGCTACTAAGCCTCTCTCTTCACTTAGTATCTGACTGTTAAGTCCACATCGACGCCTAGGCTCTTTGCAGTCTTGCAGATGCTTTCCCACCACAGGTCATCTATGAAGATGCCTTCTTTTCGCCTCTTCTCCTCCTCGATCCACTCTGGCTCACCTGGGAGCAGAATCTCCTTGAATCCAGGTCTCCTAGCCGCAGATTTTATATGCTTCACCATCGAGTCCATCCGCGCTTTAAACTCATCGATAGGGCAGTAGCCTGTCGGGTCGATCGCTGTAAAGACGTGTCCGAAACCTTTCTCATCTAGGCTACAACCTGAACCTATCGCACCTGCCCAAGCCTCAATTGCCACGCTGAGGCAATAGCCCTTATACTCGCTGTAGGGATACCCGAAGCATGTTGGTGAAGCCTTTCCTGTCCTGTAAGCGCTTGGATCTGTCTCCCATGTGCCATCCTTCTTGATCAACCATCCTTCAGGGGCCTTCTGCCCTCTTACAGCCATGACGTCTAGATGCCCCATCGCAACACCTGTGGTGGCCATGTCTATGATTACTGGCCTCTCCTTTCCTGTTGGAAAGCCTATGGAAAACGGGTTTATACCAAGCCTCCCCTCAACTGCACCATAAGGGACGGCTCCATGTCCACCTCCACGACAGAGTGTTATCCCAATCATATCCTCCTTCACAGCCATCAGGGAGTAGTAGTATAATGCACCGATGTGTCCAGGCCCTTTGACGCCGACGCTGCCCATCTTATACCTCTTCGCCTTAGAAATAGCCATCTCCATAGCTTTCTTACCAGCTACGAAGCCGAAGCCTCCGCCGTCATCCAGCATAGCCGTGGTCTCAGTTTCCTTAAGAACAGTGATCTTTGCTCCAGGTCTTATCCTGCCTTTCCTTATGTTTTCGACATAACCGGGAATTGCTCGGACACCATGCGAGTCTATGCCGTGTAGGCTTGTTGCAACTAAGATTTCGCTGACTATCTCAGCCTCTTCTTCTGACGCTCCTGCAGCCTTGAAGATCTCTATGCTAAGCTTCTTCAGAGGTTCTTGCTTTATCCTAACCATTATTGTTCTTAAAATATGTATGATAAACTTCTATTTCTTATTTCTCAGGATGGTACTCCCTAACAAATGGTCTCAGGCTGCTAATTTCAGCTTTATAAAGCCTTCCCACATCCTATGTGGGAGAAAACCTAAGCCTAATTTAGCTGTATATATGAATTATTATAATACAGCTATGGCCACAGCGGGTAAAGTCTTCAGGATTATCGATAACGTTGACCTAGGTACGATCGCAGCCAAGTTGAAAGGGTATCGGAGAGAGACTGTGTTTGAGGAGGAGGGGAACCAGATACCTCTACAAACAGAGGTTAAAGACCTATCGATTAGAGGTAACATGCTTCAGGGAGTCTACAGTCAGGATACGGTTACGTACATAACCCATCACGGTCATAGGACAGCTATGCCTAGGACTCAGGAGATACCCTTCGTCTTTGTACAGGAGAAATCTCGTACACTTCTGATAGTGGTTGAGAAGAAGCTTGTTGCGAACAACGTCGCTAACAGGCTAAGCGAGGCACTATTCATAACTTCGGGTTACATAACAGAGGTACGGATACCGCCCGAAACTCTCCGGGAGTTTCATGAGCGGAATCCCGAGGATACAAAGGTCATCTTCTTCGACGAAGTGGACATTCCGAACGTATCTAAGCTCTCCCTTTATGGTCGTGGCCTCCTTAACACAGCGATCTACAATGATTATCTGAAGCATGGAAAGATTTGGTACATAGTAGTCACTGCTCGAAGATACAACAGTGTGCTGGGCATAACCAGACATGGGATTGTGACGGTGTTCAACAATATTGATTTGAGAGACTTCATTACTTATGTTGTGAATGAGGTTTTTCCGCTGATTCCTAGCTGAGCCGTCTTACAACGCTAATTTTCCCGGTCCGTTTTCCCACGTTCAGCTGCTTCTCTCCTCGGAACTCTGTGACATATCCGTTCTCAATCCTAATGATGTTTCCAACAGCAACGCCGTTGATCTGCTCGTTCCATAGAATAAGTTTAATCGAGCCTGTATGGTCTCGGAGAGTTACATTTGCTACACGATTCACCTTGTTCCCAAACCTGGAGTATACTTCCATTGTCTCTGACTTATGCGCTACCTCCCCCTCTACGTTCACGTTTTTCATACCGACTGTCAAGTCACATATGTTCATATTTTGGTACTTCCAGCAGAATTGAGTGCCGTATCCATTTTATGGAGCTGCCGGATATTAAGGTTTGGAATCCGTCTAGAAGGCTGGGCTGCTTGGACACCGACTGGTTTAATTCTCCTATTCAGGGTCGCTATGTCACAATGGTTCACTCAACTTCTCAATCCGCTAGCAAAAATGGTAACGAAAAAACTTAAAAGATAAGTTAGATAAAAATCAAAACGCGGGTCGATGCTATAACAGGTTCCTTTGTTCTTGCATAATTAGAGGTTAGGTCCGCTTGACGAATCAACTAAAGCGATGTTCACCATTCTGCGACGCCTTCAAATGCGGCCAACGTGCCCTCAACTACTCTGGGCATAGGGCACATTGCCGATGGGCAGATGACGACTGCGCCGGCCCCTCATGCAACTACGCAATATGTGTGAGGGAGAAAATGCTTTCTGGAGGAGTGTGTGGCCTCAGCGTTCGTAGGAAGACTGAGGAAGCCCATGCACCACAGCCAACATTAGATCCTGGAATTAAGCTGAGGGAGAAGCTGGCTCGAAGATTCAGGGAAGACGAGATCTTCTAACGCCTCAATATTTTTTGGTTGATTGCGCCCTGTCACAGGTGATGATAACAGGCCCAATTGGGTTGACTATTGAGAAGATCTTTCCGAAGAAGCATTCACAGACGTAAATGCAGCTCTCGATGTGTGGAGTCAGCTCGCCGACTTGTATTGTTGACCTGCCTTCAGCCAGAGCCATGTAGATAATAAGCTGGTCTCCTAGGTGGGGATCAACAGGGCTTTTCCAGCCTATCAATCGTAGCAACGTATGCGCCGCTTCTTCTCCTACTCTCTCAGCGCTTTTGCCCAGCTGGCCAAGGGAGTCTGCACCTAGTATGCCTTTTGGAGACACTCTGCCGGTTAAAAGTATTCCGCATCCCGGGCTCAAAGCACATTTAGGGTCTCCCTGATTCTCGACCTCTATTTCGACGTCGCCTACCGTGATGTCTGCATGCTCTAGGACTCGTTTTACACTATTTACTATACGCTGAGTGATGTGTTTTGGCAGTCTAGAACTATACGCGATGCCTTCTATTGGGGCGATTTTATCAAACCTTGTGAGCTCGATTGGTTGAATCGATTCAGTGGGGCTGACAGACGCGTTGACGATGCCTCCTCCTCGGGGGTAGAATCCCCTCCGTATGAGGTCTATTTTGATCTTTAAGCCCATCATGGACAGAATGGGGACTAGGACTCTTTGAACATAGTCAACCTGTGGTGCAAGAGGATTGTTAGTTCCGCCTCTGACTTCAACCTCTGTCTTAGTTTCTGAAAACGCCATCGCTGGAAGGAGGCTTTGGAGAACAAGGGTAGTGCTCCCGGCGGTACCTGTATCAAGGATAAGTCGGCCTCCCTTTATCTGTCTAGGCGCGAACTCCAGCTCAGTTGAGCCCAGCTCAAGGCCTCTTACATACGCATCGGTTAGCTTCACCATCGCCTCTACAGCGGTTCTATGCTGAGCTCTTAGGCCTGGCGGACTCCTTCTCACCCTGATATTTCTAACTTTGATGGGCATACCTGTAACTGCTGATAAAGCTATGGAGGCTCTAAGAATCTGGCCTCCCCCCTCTCCATAGGATCCGTCCACCTCAACTACCAACGCTATCTCACCCTTTCAGCTTTCTACGCCAAACACATATTCCAGAGCTTGTCTGACGAACCTCTAGGACGCGGTGGAGTGGGATAACTGTAGGCTCCTGTTCTAAGGTCTTGAGAAGGAACCAGGATCCATGCACCTCTTTAATATCTGAGGCGCGGATTGTTCTGACATTTCCAGGTAGACCCCGATGTATAAATGTCACTTCGTACTCTGAAGCTCTCTCTTTTGGGTCCCAGATGATCCTGTTAAGGACGTCCCTCAACGTCAAGGCTGGTTTACACTGATGACAGTGCTGTTCATAAGCAGTTCCTTCAAGTAGACCTATGCTGATAGAAAACTGCTTAATAGTAAGCTCATAAACTTCGTAAAAAGGGGAACTTTATGGGCGAGTACTTATTCCCTGGTGCAACCACCCTTGGAATAGCCTGCAGAGACGGCGTGGTTCTTGCCTCGGAGAAGAGGGTTTCGTACGGCTACCTGGTGGTAAGCAAGACAGGCAAGAAAGTCTTCAAGGTAACAGACCGTGTGGGCGCCGCGTGTGCAGGATTGATGGGTGACATGCAGATTCTGCTACGGGAAACCGCTGCTTATGCGAGACTGTTTGAACTGGAGAATGGGAGACCGATCTCGGTAAGGTCTGTAGCTAAGTCTCTGTCAACAATTCTTTTCCAACGACGCTACTATCCTTACATAACACAGACAATTGTTGGAGGTGTGGATGAGGAAGGGGCGTCAATATACATACTCGACCCCTTTGGCTCGGTGATCCCAGACAAGTATGCAACGGTGGGCTCTGGGGCAGAGATAGCTGTTGGTGTACTTGAAGCCGGGTATAGAGACAACCTCTCTATTGAGGAGGGTAAAGAGCTAGCTATCAGGGCTATGAAGGCTGCTCTTGCCCGTGACGCTACTAGCGGAAACGGCATCGACCTGATGATCATCTCGAAGGATGGCCTAAAAGAGGAGAGCCTCCCAGCGTAGGAAACAAAGCAGTATATAGCCTTCTTGTCGTTTACACAGGTATCCTAGGAGAGGTCTCTGTGAGGCTACGTCTTTTCACCCTCCCCACATGTCCGAAATGCCCAGAGGCAAAAAAGCTTGTGGAGGAGATTGCGTGTGCCAGAAAGGATGTTATTGTTGAGGTCTTCGACATGTCTATACCAGAGAACCTTACGACAGCATTGATGCTACAGGTCGCTTCAGCACCGTCAATATGTATTGATGATGATTTAGTCGTTGCCGGGGAGGTTCCAAGCTTTGATGAATTGAATATGCTTATTGATGAATACAAGAATAGGCCCATTTCAAAACCTAAATTTTAGTGTCGCTGGAAGTTCATCTATGGTTTGGCAGCGGGTTCCGGTTAAGTTTATTCATGCTTTGAGAAGGGAGAAGTATCAGCTTGTAGGAAGCCACAGCGCTGTGAAGAAATGTAGCTGGCTGCATAAGAGTCTTACAGGCGGCGCTGCCTGCTACAAAAGCCAGTTCTATGGTATCAAAAGCTGGAGGTGTCTGCAGATGACTCCAGCCGCAGTTTA
>JAWBNY010000061.1:0-6980 GCA_038826985.1 Bathyarchaeia archaeon
CACTCAGCCCTTATCTTCATCGACGGCTTCCAGGTAGAGGGTGTGACAAGACTCTTTCAGGACAGCGTCTTCATGATTCCTCATTTAGGAATCCTCTCAACTGTTCACCCTAAGGCTGCTTTAGAGATCTTTGAGAAAGACTGTCTAGTAATGTTAGGGACATGCATCGCCTTCAGCGGGAAGCTGACCGAAAACGACTATGGCAAGAAGGTTGGGGAAGTGACTATTAAGATGCCAAACGGCGAGGTTCTTGAGAGAGATGTTGAGTATGGCACAATCCAGAGGATAAAGCTAAATGAAGGCGAGGTTGCCGAGGTGGAGATTAGGCCTTCCTCTCCTTTCCGGGTCTCCGCTCAGACGGGGGTCGGCCGAAAATTCACCACGAATGTTGATGGAGGGGTTGTTGGTATATTGATAGATGCGCGGGGCAGGCCGATTGACCTACCGCAAGGAGATGAGCTACGGCGTAAGAAACTCCGTGAATGGTTCAGTGCCCTCGAAGCATACCCGATAGAGACATTGGATAAGTTGTAGGAGGCGGTAAGAAGTGGCGATGGCATATACCCCAGGCCTGAAGAGAAAGGAGGCCACGCTTGTTATCAAGGTAAGAAGGCTGCCTATACAGGGTGAGGTTCTAGTCAAGGAGGGGCAACGTGTCTCCTACAATACAGTGGTTGCGAAGGCAAGCCTCCCAGGGAAGATCAATGTTGTGAATGCAGCCGTAGCCTTGGAGCTTGGGACAAGCACTGGTGAGTTTGAAGAAGAACGGGTCTCAATTGGCCTTGCAAAATATATGCTGAAAAAGGAGGGCGACCCCGTTGAGAAAGGCGAGGTACTTGCTAGGAGAAAGGGCCTCTTCGGCCTCTTCCTGAAAGAGTGCAGGTCGCCTGTAAAAGGTACCTTAGAGTACTTCTCAGACGTCACCGGCCAGATCCATGTCAGGGAACCCCCTGTTCCCTTGGTCATTAATGCTTACATCCCTGGAATTGTTACGAAGGTCTTTCCCAAAGAGGGAGTTGTGATCGAAACCACAGCGGCATTTATCCAAGGCATCTTCGGAGTCGGTGGAGAGACTCATGGTGAACTGATGGTGCTGGCAAAATCTCCTGATGACCCCTTAACTGCGGAACAGGTAATGCCGGAGTGCGCCGGAAAGATCGTTGTGGGGGGTTCCATCGTGGACAGTCAAGCCCTTAAGAAGGCTATCGAGTTTGGAGTGAAAGGGGTCGTGGTTGGGGGCATACGAGATGGAGATCTCTCCAGTTTCCTAGGCTACGACATCGGCGTCGCCATCACTGGGCAGGAAAGTGTGGGGTTAACACTGATCCTCACAGAGGGGTTTGGAAAGATGACGATGGCTGCGAAGACCTTCAACCTTTTGAGAAAGTTTGAGGGCAGGCTGGCCTGCATAAATGGTGCAACCCAGATCAGGGCTGGAGTAATACGGCCAGAGATCATCATCCCCACTGGGGAAGGCTTGAGTGAACAGGGTGAAGGTGAATTACTGCTTGAAGGGCTCAAACCTGGTCTGCCTGTTAGGATTATTGGTCCTCCCTATTTTGGGGCACTCGGCAAGGTCACCAGGCTCCCAGTTGACCTTCAAACTATTGAGACGGAATCCGCTGTTAGAGTTCTGGAGGTTGAGCTTGATGATGGCCGTAGGGTCATTGTTCCTAGGGCCAACGTTGAGCTAATAGAGGAATAGTACGATAGGTCTTCTAACGCCTTTCCCTTCTTTTTACCTAATAGTTTCCTAACAGAATAGGATCTTGGCTGGATAAGACAGACCGGCACTAAAATTTTTATAGAGGCCGTAATAATTCTGTTACGGAGGAAATAAAATATGAGTATGCAGCTGGTCAGAACAGATATTCTAGCCGTTTTCATCCTTTCCTTCGCGACACTGTTGATATCGTCTTTCCTTCTCAGAGGTGTTAAACTACGGCCAATACCGACAGTGGAAGCATCGGTAGAGGCAGTCAGGGTAAGCGCTGAGAAGGGAACACCGATCCTCTTCGATACCGGGTGGACTGGCTCCAACTTCTGGGGCCACTCCAGCGGGCTGACGACCCTCTGCTTCGTTCCAGCTACATTGGAGCTGCTTAAGCATATGTCAATGGAGGCTGGGAAGCTTGGGGTCAGAATAATAACAGGTACGACAAACGCTGTCTATGCTTTGATGTCCCATGACTACATGCAACATGGATATGCGATGGGTGGACATCCGGAGAGGTTCAATCCAGATGACATCAACTTCTACCCAGATAACACTGGCCTTGTTCTTTCAGACATCGAGAAGATACATAGGTTCAGGATCGGTGCAGCAGTCATGGTTGGCGGACACAACCAGACCTCGAACATCGTCATCTATGAGGCTTTGGCGACCCAGGGTGCGATGCTTGTTGCCGGAGAGATATGGCCTAACGATAACTCTATGGCAGTCCTATGTGCTGACTACTTGAGTTTTGCTGAGGAGAACATTGCAATAGGTCCATACCTAACCGAGGATCCGGTACCAAAGGCCATACTTGCAGGTGAAGACATAATCAAGGCATTCCTGATCGGTATGCTTCTATTCGGCAGCGTGCTTTACCATCTTAAGGTGATCTAATAATGCAGCAACAGGAGACGACTGCTAGTAAAGTAGCGGGGAACCTTCCCACAGTTCTTGGCTTGATCGGTATGTTCATCATTGCCAGCCTGTACTGGACATCGCCTGGGTGGGATGTCGCCGTTACTCTCAGAAATGCCGTCACACTGTCTCTGCCGTGGCCTACCGCTATTGTCTCGCTACTGCTGATACGGAGGCATGTAAGAAACCTTCTGAAGCAGGAAGTTGCTTGGCCTTATGACCTCACTGTTGTAGCATCCGCAGCTATCATGGTTGTGATAGGTCTAGCCTTTGGAATCGGGAACCTAACGCTCAAAGACCTCTATAACAACATCAGCGTTATCGGGACGATGGCCGTTATATCCGCTATCTCTATCAGCATAATGTCGGCTATGATAAGGATATACAGGGCAAGGACATGGACCATGGCCTTTCTCATCGGGCTGAGCATCCTTGCGTTCATGACCTACTCTCCTCTGGGCGAGATGATCCACCCAATCATACCGAGGGTCGGCGACTTCGTGCAGACCTACATCTCTGGGGCTTCTGACTCAGCATTCTGGATCAGCACTTACATCGGCGCCATCGCTCTGGTTACACGGATGATACTTCTGAAGGAGAAGTTAAAGCCTGTATAGGAGGAATAAGTATGAGAAAATTCAATTTTAGGGACACAAGGCTTATCTACCTCATGATCTTCGCTGTTATCTACATCTCGTCAATAGCGCCTGTGACACTTCCCATACCCGTGGTGCAGTGGAGTAAAGACTTCTACAATGTTATCGACAAAGGCGTCACCGTCAGTTTTGCTGAACCTCCAAGAGTCTTCACAGGTGTAAAAGAGGGCACTAGAGTCTTCATCCTTAACAGCGGGGAGACCTCGAAGCTGTGGGGAGACATGAGTGAAGGTGTCTCTATAGTGTGGAGAGACCTAAGGAGGAGAGGTGCTAACATACTCCTCTGGTCTTCCTCTCCGGACAACGAAGCTATCTTAAACCAGTACCTTTTACCAGTCATGTACGGCCCAGATGTGCAGAAGCATCCCGATTATGGTAAGAAGTTCGTCAATCTGGGCTACGTAGCCGGAGGCAACCAACTGCTAGAACAATGGAAGGACAGCATCAAAGCTATCACACCTGTCGATGCCTACGGAAATCGGCTGGATACGCTGCCAATGATGGATAACTTCGACGCATTAAAGACGGACTGTGACCTGATGATCGGTCTAGATGCCCGAGGTTTAGAGACGATATTTGTTGTCAGATACAACACACCAGTTCTGGAGATAGGAGGAACAGACTCCGCCGCCTACTTGGCGTTGAGCTATACGGCAGGATACTTCAAGGGTATGCTGATGGGTCAGAGAGGAGGCGCCGAATACGAGTTCTTATCAGGTCTTCCAGGCAAGGCTATGTCCTATGCACAGAATACTTTGACGTTGTCGGTGATACTCATCGTAGCGATGGTCGTGTTGAATGTCAGGTACCGGATGGGTCTCGCCAAGAAGCAGATAGTCCAGACCAAGGAGGTAGGGTAGATGCCATCACCTATCGCACCATTAATGCCCTATCTGCACACTTTCGTATTCTTCGCAGCATACAGCGTCCTTTACAAGAACAACCCTATGTACCGCTTCGTTCAAAGCCTCATTGTGGGAGTAGGTGCTGGATACCTGCTGGTTGCTCAGATCGACGCTTTCAACAGAGGCGTCGTCATGCAGATGTTCACAGGAGGAACACTCAACCCGGTCATGATTCTTCCATGGATTCTAGGTATAGGATACATCTTCATCTTCATCCCAAGATTGATTAACATCTACCGAGCTGTCTCAATCCTGACTCTAACCGTCGGTATAGGTGTGGTGTTGCCCTACGGCCCAGCAATCTTCTGGACGGCGACTCAAGGCTATGCGAAGAATGCTCTAAACTTTATCAGCCAAGGCTTAAACGTGGCTACGTTAGGCTCATTCGTCGCTGCAGCCGCATACGGTCTGGCTCTAAGCTACTTCTTCTTCACGAGTGTAGCGGATAAACCTACGGCCCCGTTCAGGAGGGTTGGACGTGTTGTGCTCCTAATATACGCTGCTATGTGCATAGTCATGACGGCGCTGGGGAAGATCAACCTTGTCCAGTGGAAGGTCTTGGACACCATCCAAGGGGTTCCACCGACGTGGTGGATTCCGCTACTGATGTTCATTGGTATGCTCATCGACCACTTCGTCTACCCGCTGAGGAACCTGGTGTCGCGAGCTCCTGAAGCTAGAGCTAGATCCTAGACCCCCTCTTTAAGTCTTCACCCATTTTTCTTTTCTCTGGGTTTTTGTCTACCCGCCTACGTAGATTTGGGTGGGATAGTGTTAACATACACAGGCTCTTGATGATTACATTGCAAAACTTTATTAGATCCGTAGCCTGTAGATGACGCGTCATGAGTGATGAGCTGAGCCCTGAACGGGAGAAATACCTTATCGAACAAGCAGCCAGATACATTGTGCAACATGGTTTGGAGGACTTTGCACAGATGGTTCTGGAGGGTACGGCTCCTTTCGGCGACATTGTTGGGGAGCTTGGCTTCATGATGACTTATCCGCTTGCTGTGACCTTCTTCGGCAGAACCGGCTCAGACTTTATCAACATGATCGGTTTCAACTACAAAACTAATGCCAGACGGATATTGGATAGAGTGGCGGAGCTGAAGGAGGAGAAGCGGAGGCTGGAAGCAGAGAGACTTGAACAGGAACGGCTTAAAGGGAAGCGGAGAGGATTATTATCCCGTTTCTTCTCACGTGCTGTGTCAAGGTGTAACCCTGAGTAAAGTTCTCCTCAAGGTCGTGGAGAACTTTGAGTACTTTTCGCATAGGCGAGAGAGAGATAAGGGAGCGTGTCTACAGCTTCTGCCAAGCCTTAGCTGGGAGGAATTTTGAGAGACTTCGCGGCCTGCTGGCAGAGAACGCTTCCTTATCTTGGGGGCCCTATAGGTTTGACGGTAAAGAAAGTATCTTAACCTGGGCTAAGGAACTCTTCGAACTCTTCCCCTTCATGGCCTTCAAGGAGAAGGCCTTCGAGGTTCAAGGTACTACGGCTAAGCACGAGTTTATGATAGCCTTCATAACGACGGATGGACAGAGGGGGTGGCTGCCCTGCGAAGGCATATACGATTTCGAGGACGGGCTTATCAACAGGTTGAGGGTCAAGCTTCTCCATGGTTTTCTAGCTGTAAGTAGAGACGACATCGAGAGGGTTAGACCCCACGTGCCAAAACAGTGATAGCCGCATCCATATCTTTCGTCGTCATCAGCCTGGACACAGGGCCTGCTGGAATAACTAATTCCTCGACACCCATCCTATGTAGCTCTCGTATATCCCTCTGTTCGGGTTCTACGAGGCTGAAGACCACGTTCCCCTGAAGCATGAAACTCCTCCCCAACTCCTTCTGTGTGATTTTGAATGTTCTTCTCAAGCAGGGAAAAGTGCATAGGGCAGGCTCCTTCTCGCCTAGGAGCCTCGCCATGTGGCATCTCTCAGTAACGGTGACTGGAATGGCATATGTGTGGATTGAGAGTCTGAAGCCCCTTTTCACCACCTGTTCTAGGTATGGGAAGCATTTTGGGATCCAGTCTACGTCAGCGCCGGTTACCCCCAACGCTCTATAGTATTCTAGGGCTCTTCTATAATTCAGACTTGTTTGATAGAATATCTTCTCCACCTTTCTGCGGGTGAGAAAGGTGGGATTAGGCATCCGAGTTATCTGTGGCCATGGGCATCTGGCAGGGATGTACACCCTGGACCTGCCTAATCGGGGTTGTAGACCCCTGTAATTTTGGATCATGTTAAGGGCACCTAGGTCTCCAACGACCACTTCGATGCCTCCTAAACCGTTTAGGTAGGTGAAGTGTTCTCGCAGCTCTCTTACACCCCTGTTTGAGAGGAGGGGTGTGACATATGTGAAGGCCTTCTTTGCTTCCATAGCCTCTTCTACGGCCTCAGTTAGGGCCTCTAGCTTTGGCAGCTTCCACTCGCAGAACTCAGACCCAAAGCGGACACCGTTACACTTGCTTGCCAAAGCCTCCTTTAGTAGATCTATGCGCTCTGCCTGTATTGTGATCCTCATGGCTGAACCACTATTAGCTTGCACTGTAGCTTAGTCCATGCCTGCCAAGTCAACCGCTTCTTGTAAGGTGCGTGGAACGGGGGAGCATAGTAGCAGCGTCCCTGTTCGCAGCAGAGTTCTTGGAGGTTATTCAACGGTAAGTCCAGCGGTAAAGGGATGAAATCATTACGTAGAGCGGCTAGCCTTTCTTGGAAACGTTCCACTTCGCCTTCTCCAAGCAGGTCTAAGGATTCGCGATAAAGCCTTGTAGTCGACGACT
>JAWBNY010000062.1:0-6947 GCA_038826985.1 Bathyarchaeia archaeon
GGCTATTGGTCAAAAGATCTTGAAGAAGTTTTCAGAGAGTTCAAGTCCTCCGATAAAGGGCTTAGTGAGGCAGAGGCAAATGCGAGGCTGAAGCAGTACGGACTTAATGACATCCCCAAGAGGAAAGAGAAGTCGGCCCTGAGCATCTTTCTCTCCCAGATTATGGACTTGCTGGTGTTCGCCTTGGCCATAGTCTCAGTAATCTCGTTTTTCACAGGTGGAGAGACTGAGGCGATAATAATCTTTGCCATTGTGATGGTCAACATCCTTGTAGGCTTCTTTCAAGAGTATAAATCAGAGAGTGCGCTTCGCAAACTTGCTCTTCTTCTTAGATATAGAATCAAGGTTTTGAGAGACGGCAAAGTTGTGGAGGTGGATACCCGAAACCTTGTACCAGGTGATGTGGCTATTCTTGAGACCGGTGCACGAATTCCTGCTGACCTTCGCATCATAGAGGCCGATGAGCTTGAGATTGACGAGTCCGTTGTTACTGGTGAATCCTTTCCCGTCCATAAATCATCTGGGACCATCGTTGCTGAGAGATTGGAGCCACAGCGGATGTCGAATATGGCATTTCTAGGAACGCTTGTAGTCAACGGCAAGGGAAAGGGAATAGTCGTCTCCACTGGAATGAAAACTACCCTAGGAAGAGTAGCGGCTTACCTGAAGCAGGTAGAGCCTGAGACTAACTATCAACGGAACATAAAGGCCTTCAGCAGATTCCTTATCAAAGCCATCCTTATTGGAATGTCCTTCATATTTATAGTGAACACGTTAACAGGTAAGGCCTTTACTGATTCTGCTCTATTTTCCTTAGCGTTGGCCGTAGGCATCATACCTGAATCACTTCCTATCATAATAACGATCGGCCTCTCCAGAGGAGCCATCCGAATGAGTAGAAGCGGCGTGATAGTGAAGAAGCTGAGCGCTATTGAAGACTTAGGTAACATGGATGTCCTATGTGCAGACAAGACTGGAACACTTACCCAAAACAAGATTGTCCTGCACGACTATATTGACTTAGACGGCAACAGAAATGAAGAACTAATTGAGTTGGCCTCTTATTGCGTCTCTATTATGGAAGTGAGCAAAGAAACAGGGAGAACAATAACTGGCAACCCTATAGATGTGGCAATAGTGGAATATGCTGACAAACAAGGAATATTTAGGACGAAACGTGAGATTGTTGAACTGATTCCATTCAACTACACTCGAAGAAGGATGAGTGTGATAACAAGAGACGGAGATAGATATCTCCTCATCTGTAAGGGCGCCCCTGAGAATCTGCTCCCTGTTTGCTCAGCAATGAGGGTGGACAACAAAGTTTCTAAACTTGACGAAGATAAGTGTGGAAGGCTTTTCGAGGATCTTTCTAGAAAGGGTTATAGAGTCCTCGGTCTAGGAGTTAGGGAGATCGAGAAGAAAGAAGACTACTCCGTATCTGACGAACGTGACCTGATATTCCTCGGGTTCCTCTGCTTTTTGGATCCTCTGAAACCTACCGCTGAGCAGTCGATACATGAACTGAGAGAACTTGGTGTAGAAATCAAGATCTTGACTGGAGACAACCCAATTGTGGCGAAGGCGAGAGCTGAAGAAGTAGGTATGAAAGTGGAGTTGTTGACTGGAAGAGATGTAGACGCGATGGATGATAAAGCGCTCTGGAAGGCCGTTGAGGAGGCAAATGTGTTTGCAAGGCTAACCCCCGAGCAGAAGGCTAGGATAATTCAGGCTCTGAGAAAGAACGGCCATGTTGTAGGTTTTCTCGGAGACGGCGTCAACGATGCTCCCCCTCTGAAGAGCGCTGACTTAGGAATATCCGTGGATGATGCTGTGGACATAGCGAAAGAGGCTGCAGATATAATTCTGACAGAAAGCAGCTTGGACGTTATCTCAAAAGGGATTATCGAGGGAAGAACAACATTTGCCAACACCACGAAGTACATACTCAACACAGTTTCCGCCAATCTAGGCAACATGACATCGCTAGCCATAATCTCCGTCGTTCTAGACTTTCTTCCAATGCTACCCTTCCAGGTTTTGTTGACCAATCTGATCAGCGATGGGCCGTTGCTCTCTATCTCAACAGATAGAGTGGACGAGGAGGAGCTTCGAAGACCAAAGAACTGGAATATAGGAGTGATAGGCAGATTCTCTGCCTTCTTTGGTGGAATAAGCTCCTTATTTGACTTCTTAACCTTCGGTTTGGCCTTATTCTTGGGGAAAGGTAACATTACCCTATTTAGAACATGCTGGTTCATTGAGTCAACATTATCCGAAATCGTTGTAACATTCGCAATAAGGACGAAGAAGAGTTTCTATCAAAGCAGGCCAAGTAGAATCCTTTTGGGTATGTCAATAATATGTAGTCTTTTGACAGTACTATTACCCTACTCCCCGTTCAGCCAATACTTCGAGTTTTATCCACCGCCGATGGAACTTTTCGTAGCTATTGTAGGAATACTGTTGCTCTATTTCATGATAGATGAGACTGTCAAGAAAGCTTTTTGGTCACGGTATGTACCACCGTTAGAACAGGTTGTGGTTCCTCGCAAGAGGATTGAGCTCAGCAGGGTTCAAAGGCTAGTGCAATGTATGGTGGCGACAATATGTCTTCGACCTGAAAGTGAGATCTCAATTAATTCACTCTTTGATGATCTGAAGAGTAGCGTGGACTATCCCATTACTCAGGAACAGGTTATACGCAACTTAGAACGCCTGCGGCGCTTCGGTCTTGTCGCCGTTGATTGGCGTAGGAGAACTGTCAGACGCGAAGAGTTGATGAAAGAGTACGTCATGAGGCAGGTGAGCAGTGAATTCTGGCCGGTTATAATTAAGGATTGGCAGAGGATCAGCACCGCCATTCAAGCTAAATACGGAGAAGCAAACCCCGAATACCGAGTCCTTCTGGTTCCTGAGGTGCTTTCAAGAGTTTGAAAACTGTGACTTCACTACAGCTGCTCAAGCGGCTGCTTGAACAGTCAGCTTTAGTGTTGGGCAGGAGGGGGCTAGACTTCCTCAGAATATGTCTAGTACATGATGGGAAATAATCCTATTTGTGTTTCTCGGGACTTGAGAGTGCTTTTTATGCTCATGCTTACGATGCAGGGTACATATGGTTCAAATGGTCAAAAGGTTTGGCGAAAATCTTAGAATCGTGGGAAATGACCCATTTTCTCCTCTATATAGATGTCTGCAAGAGGGTATCCTAGCTCAAATACGGTAGCTCAGTCTTAGCTTCCGCTGTGTTGACCCCCGCGATTTAGAGGTGGACTCGATTGCAGGTTCTAGCTGGCGTATCTAGGAGGTGTGGCATGGACGAGTACAACCAGCTGTTGGGGACAGAAGAGCAACGTCTTGAAAGTAAGGTCGAGCTTGAAAAAGGATAAAAGACTGATGATTTCTAACTGCCTCCATAGCCCTGTTTGAACGATGTGACACTGTTTGATTGAACAGAAAGAGTTTAGGAGAAGGACATACGGCGCCATCATGTTAATGGGCATCGTAAGCATGTTAGGCGACATCGTCTACGAGTCTGGGCGAGGAGTAGCTCCCGACTATCTCTACTTTCTCGGGGCCTCAGCCTTCCTTGTAGGATTAACATCTGGAATGGGGGAGCTTGTAGGCTACGGTATGAGGCTGATAAGTGGGCCTCTCGCGGACCGTTCTCATGCCTACTGGCTCTTTATCTTTCTCGGATACGGCTTGATAATCGCTATACCCCTGATGGGTCTCACAAACAACATATGGCTAGTCATAACTCTCCTCATAGCTGAGAGGCTTGGAAAGGCACTTAGGTCCCCATCCCGCGACGCCGTTGTATCCCTTTTGAGCAAGGGAATAGGCTCGGGCAAGGCCTTTGGGCTCCACGAGTTTATAGACCAGATAGGAGCTGTAATTGGTCCCAGCTTCCTTGGGTTTGTGATGCTTTGGACGGCAAACAACTTTTCTATTTCACTACAGTCGCTTTTTCCTTTCTACCTTCTGATGATGGCTGTTCTCTATTTGGCCTACCACAGGGTCAGAGGTACTATTGAAGAAGCAAGGAGGCAGGACTCAACTGTGGAAGGAAACTTGGGCAAAGCTTTCTGGGTTTATTCCACTGCGGTACTTGTGAACACTATTGGATTAATGCCCATAGCCTTGATACTCTACAACGGAGCCAAGATCCTCGAATCAGGTGGGCAACTATGGCTTGTACCGATCCTTTACGTTATGGTTCAGTTAGTCGATGCGCCTATGGCCTTGATTTCTGGATACGCATACGACAAGATTGGTATAAGACTCCTCACTGTTCCTTTCGCCCTATCAATCTTGCCATTTACATTCCAGTCAATTGCTGGGTTGCTTGGAGTCGTCCTTGCTTGTGTCTCCTATGGACTTGTTCTTGGTATGCAAGAGTCAACCTACCGTGCGGCTATAACCGACATTGTCCCACTTTTGAAGAGGGGTTCAGCCTATGGCTTCTTCAACGTAGTTCTAGGTGCTGGCACTTTCGTAAGCGGGGTCATTTTCGGCTATATGCTTGAAGCCTCTATGCCCACCCTGCTGATATTCAGCTTCGTCTTTGCAACCCAGATAATCGCTGTTGTGTTACTCTTCTATGCTTGGATATTGAAAAGTAAGTAGAGATTCTTCTTACAATTTTGCACTCGTTTCATTGTTTTCAGCTTGCTTTTGCCCTTGAGAGAACAGTTGTAAGCTGCGAATAAAAAGCAAGTTCTATACATGTTACGACTCCAATCTCTTTACGCTACATCAACTAACACATCTGGGGTTCAAGAGGACTTGAGGCTGCACACGCTTTTTCACTCCTCTAACTGTCTCCTATCTTACCGCCACTTTGTGAGGATCTCTTCTCGGTCGAAGATCCGCCTCGTAAAGCATCCCAAGATACCTGCCGACGCCAATACAATTGCTGTAAGAACAAGCATATTGATAGTGTTCAACGGGAAGAAGTTTGTTAGGCTCCCGAAGTAAATGGCGAGGAGTGGTATCACGATTAAGCCTCCTACTTGCTGGGCGGCTCTGACATCTGTCATCCTTGATGAAACCAAGACGTTGGTTTCGATGCTTAGGACGCAGAACCCAGGAGCGAGCAGGAGCATTCCCAGTATCCACGTTAAATCTGGAACCAAGAGGAAACCTAGTAGTGGATAGGTTGCCAAATCGATAGCAACGATGTCTATGATGAACGCTACATAGGTTCCAATCATTGTTGGTATGAAGGCCGCCATCCCCTTGCCGATGAGGAGTTCAAGGTCTGTAGTAGGTGTGGCAAGCAGAGGTTCCAGACTCCGGTTTACCTTCTCACCTACAAAACTGTATGAGGCTATGATGCTTGGTGTAATTGCAGGTATCATGATGAGAAGCGGTAAAGTGAAGGCAGAGAGTAAGGTAGTAAGCTCCAGCATCTCAGAGCTGCTTATAGACTCTTGGGTAATGAGAAATGGGGTTATTAGGCTAAACATCGGTACAAGCGCGATGATAATTGGCATTCCAACGAGGCTCCAAAGGACGAATCTGTTCTTCTTGAACTCCTCGATATCTTTCGTGGCAACAATCCATGCCTTATTGAGCCTCATTCACTTCTCCTCCTAACAACTTCAAGATACACATCCTCGAGGGAACGGCGTAGCTCCGTTACATATCGGATCTTACCTCCAGCTGCGACGAGTGTCTCTATAATCCTCGGGTTAACGGAGTCAGGGTCGTCGACTTCGCAGATGATGCTGTTTTCAAGGATTTGAAGATTTTCAACTTCCTTGATGTTTTTGACTGCTTGAACCATGTCTTCTTTGACCTTTACAAGATGTATCACGGTTCTACGTCTCCAGATCTTGGATCTCAGCTCATCCGGGGTTCCAATCGCTATGAGCTTACTCTTTATGATCCCGACTCTGTCACAGAGCCTTTCAGCCTCATCCAGATTATGTGTGCTCAAGAAGATCGTACGCTTCTCCTCCTTCAGCTTAAGAATGAAGTCTCGAACAGTCTTGGCGGACTCTGGGTCGAGGCTGGCAGTCGGCTCATCTAGGAAGAGCACAAGCGGGTCATGAACCATCGCCCTAGCAATAGCGATCTTCTGCCTCATTCCTTTAGAAAATACGGCAACTGGTTCATCCCGTCGCTCCCACAGACCAAGCATTTTAAGTAGCCACTCTATCCTTATCCTTCGCTCTCTTTCATCAACCTCATATAGGCGGGCATAGAAGTCTAGGTTCCGGTACGCGCTTAACTTGTCGTATAGACCCGGTGTCTCTGGGAGAAGCCCTATGAACCGTCTTATTTTCAAAGCTTCTTGAGGGTTACTAACGTCAAGCCCTTTTATGTAGGCTGTTCCCTTGGTAGCCTTGATTAGGGTACATAGCATTCGAATTGTGGTAGTCTTTCCTGCCCCATTGGGCCCTAGGAACCCGAAGACTTCTCCCTGTCTCACGCTGAACGAGAGGTCTTCAACCGCCGTAGTAGAGCCAAAGTTCCTCCATAGCCCCTCCACTTCTATAGCCGCAGTCATAAGCCACACCTAAGACCTTACTGGAAGGAAGCTCCATGCACTGAGCGCCTTCAACTTATCTAGTATAGCCCTGCTCTATAAAAGCCAGTTTCTGAAGGAGGCATATTTTTATGCTTATTGATGCCTCAGCTGAGGAGCAGCCGCATTTAGTTGCTTTCAAAACCTCCTCTGATTAATGTTTACTGGCATGTACTGAATGGGAAACGCTCGATTATCGTTCTTTCCCCCAATGACAGATCTAGTATCCCCAAGACAGAGGATACTCAAACTACTCGATGGCTAATCTTAGAAGCTTCTTAAGCGAGCTTCTTCTCGCTCAATTAAGTGAATCTTATTTATGACCAAAAATATTGTTCGAAAAGTTGGAATGTCTTGAGGAATAAATCTACTCAACAAATGCTCTTACTTGTTTCCTTGTCCTCGTTAACGA
>JAWBNY010000063.1:0-6932 GCA_038826985.1 Bathyarchaeia archaeon
ACAACCCTAGGCAACATAAGTTCAGTTAAAAAACTTCTGGAAAGAGAATACACGCTCACAGACACTTCAAGTCTTCCAGAACTTAAGGATTTAATGTATCCAATATGCAGCTTCGTAGACGTTGACTATTACATTCCAGGATGCCCGCCAATGCCATTTTTGATAATTCACAGCTTAAAAAGCATAGTAAGCGGTAAACCACCAATGCGCCACCAAAGCGTGGTATGCATAGAGTGTCACAGGAAAATTGTTCCAGCAAAGCTTGACCGCCTATATGGCATATACGAGAAGGAAGCAGTTCCAGAACTCTGCCTAGTAAGTCAAGGCTTCGTATGTTTAGGCTCACTTACACGTGAAGGATGCGGAGCGCCATGTCCGAGGGCGGGTTTCACATGTTTCGGATGTAGGGGGCCAGCAGACTCGCTTCTATACAGAGCAAGAGACATCTACCTCCTGCTTGTTAGAGCTTTATCCAAGAGAACGGGCATACCTGAAGATAAGATTAAGAAAGAGTTGTACCGCAACCCATTCGTCTTTCACACCTTCATTTTCTCCAAGTTTGAGCGGTTCAAGGCTAGGGAGAGGATAATTTGAGTCAAAGAAGAGAAGTGACTATTTCGCCGACAACCAGAATTGAGGGGCATGGAAAAGTGACAATACTGCTCGACGAAGATGGGGATGTTGCGGAGGCCTATTTTCATGCAACTGAAATTCGCGGATTCGACTACTTCTTGAGGGGGATGGAAGCTGAAAGACTCCCGTTCATAATATCAAGGATATGCGGAGTCTGCTCGACAGCACATGTGCTGGCCTCTGTGAAAGCCATCGAAAACGCTTACGCCATGGAGATTACTGAGACAGCGAAAAAGCTCAGAGAACTCTTACTTATGGGGCAGACAATAAGCAACCAATCTTTAGTATTCTTTTTCCTAACACTTCCAGACTTCTGGTTCTCCCCAGAAGAAGACCCTTCAAAAAGGAATATCTTCCAAATTATGCGAGAAAAACCGGAAATAGGCAGAAAAGCCATAGCTTTGAGAAATTTTGCAACACAAATCCTAGATATCATAGGAAAACGGGAAGTCCACATAGTATCGGTAGTACCAGGCGGCATAATCAATCCACTAAAAGAAAAGGAACGTGAAACACTTCTTAAGTCATCGAAGGATGCATGCAATATAGCCAGAGAAGCGATAGAGCTTGGTAAAGAACTTTTTGAAAAAAATTGGGTTGAATTCAGAAAAGCTGGAGATTACAGGACAAACTACATGGCACTGACAAATAACGGCTTTATAGAATTCTACGAAGGAAAAGTAAAAGTCATAAATCCAGATGGCGAAACCATAGGGGAATATGACGAACAGCAGTACATGGAGCATATTGAAGAAGAAAGTTCTAAATGGACATATGCGAAATTTGCTTATCTGAAGGACTTAGAATGGTCAAACAATATAATCCAAGTTGGCCCAACACCAAGAATGAATGTAAACAAAGGCGCAGCGACAGAGATCGCCAACGAAGAATTAAAAGAGTTTAAGAGAAAGTTTGGAAGCCCAGCGCACGCAACTTTATTGTTTGATTATGCTCGACTCATAGACCTAATGTATGCCTGTGAAAGAGCTAGAATAATATTGGAAGACGAAAGCCTAACGCGAGAAGATGTACGAGTTAAGACTAAACCTAGAAACGGCGTTGGAATAGGAACTGTGGAGGCTCCTAGAGGTATACTTGCTCACGAATATGTGCTTACAAAGAATAGGCGCCTTAAAAGTATTAAACTTATAATACCAACACAGATAAACAACTCTGCGATAAATATTAATGTAAAAGATGCAGCAGCGGAGTTTATACATAAAGGCGAAATTAAGCCAGGACTTTTAAACAGAATTGAGATGATAGTAAGGGCCTATGATCCATGTATAAAATGCGCATCCAGAAGTTTTGGAGAAGGCATACATGTGGAAATAAAAAGTCGGGACGGTACACTGCTAAAAGTTCTAAGTTAAGATTATTATGGCCTGTTCCGGGCAATTGAACTGGCATGCTCTGCATAAAATGCAGTTCTCTTCATTAGCCACTCTAGGCCTCTCAGATTTCCCATTTTGAAATACCGAAGCTGGACATATTTCCACGCAAATCTTGTCAAAGTGTCCTGAACATCTACTGTAGTCGATTACTATTTTAACCATACTTCAGCCCACCTAAACCATAAAAGGTCTATTAAATTTTCCTCATATTTCTTAGACCATTACAAACCCAAAATTAAAAGCCACATGTTTAGTATATGGCTGCGTCAAGAAAGCATTCCATAAACCGTGAGACAACAGTCTCCTCATTAAAAATTGTAACGTCAACTTAAAACAACCATTAAACCACAGCAGGCATGCTGTGAACCATAAATTTGCAATGGCCCTTCTGAAAGATTGAAGAATTTAGCAACCTCAAAGCAACTGATGGCAAAACTCTTCGCAACAGATATGTCTTTAGTTTCCTTCCCTACATGAGCCTTTAAATTAAGGATTTAGACCTCTAAGGAAATTTCTAATCCAATCTTATTGACCTATATCAAAATGTTAATATTATGTCATCTTATCTCTCATTTTGTTCTCTTAGATTTAGTTAAGAGTGTGTGGAATATGGTTGGGGTCAAAATAAGCGAGGACATATTTTGGGTTGGTGCGGTCGACTGGGATGTAAGAGACTTTCACGGCTACTTAACTAGGCGTGGCACGACCTATAACGCTTACTTAATAAGAGATGAAAAGCCAGCTCTTGTTGACACGGTTAAATATCCTTTTTGTGAAGAATTGGAAAGAAACATCAACGAAGTTTTAGGCCTTGAGCAACTTGAGTATATTATCATAAACCATGTTGAAATGGATCATTCAAGCGCATTACCCTATATAATTAAGAAGGCGAAGAACGCCCGGATAATAGCGTCACAGAAGGGCAAAGAAGGCCTAACCAAATACTACGGCGGGAACTTGAACATTGAAACGGTTAAATCTGGAGACCAATTGAAGCTTGGAAAAAGAACTTTATCGTTCCTTGAGGCGCCCATGCTACATTGGCCAGACAGCATGTTCACCTACGTCGTTGAGGACGGCGTCTTGATGCCTAACGATGCCTTCGGCCAGCATCTCGCGACTTCCAGTCGTTTTGACGATGAGGTTGAAGACTCAGTACTCATGGAGGAAGCGGCAAAGTACTATGCTAACATTCTCATGCCCTTCTCAGCGCTTATCACAAGAAAAATTCAAGAGGTAACTAACATGGGTATTCCCATTAGAGTTATTGCCCCTAGCCATGGAGTCATTTGGCGTTCCAATCCGATGAAAATTGTCGACGCGTACAAGAAATGGAGTGAAGGCGCTTCTAAGGATAAAGTAGTGATAGTTTACGACAGCATGTGGGGAAGCACAACAACCATGGCTAGAGCTATAGCTGACGGAGTAGCAAGCCAGGGATTAGAAATAAAATTCTTTAAACTAAGAGAATCCGATACCACAGAAATCGTGACTGAAATCTTGGATGCTAAGGCCGTCATCGTAGGCTCTCCAACTCTTAACAACTCAATGTTCCCTTCTGTAAGCGCTTTCCTTACAAATATAACCGGTTTAAGGCCTAAAGGAAAACTTTGGGCATTCTTCAGCTCATACGGATGGGGCGGAGGCGCAGTAAGGCAGATGATGGATATGGCCAAAAAAGCCAACTTCGAAATTTATGAACCCCCATTGGAAATCCAGTATGCACCCACAAGCAACGAGATACAAATGTGCTTTGAATTTGGACAAAAAATAGCGCAAAAAATTAAATAGCCACTAGCTCAAAGACCCTATCAAATCCCGGTCTGTCATATATATTCCCTCTATACTTTGGTCTGCTTCACACCTCTCTTGAAATCTTAACGAGATTTACACATACTCTAAGAAAATAGCAAGGTAGCCGCGGAATATTGAACACGATGCGGGTTAGTAGCAATGCTACGATTCGACACGTTTCATAGGCTTCCCGCAACAGACGAGGATTCCTACACCTGCCTCAAGAACCTGAACCTTGTTCCCACATATCTCGCAGAGGTATACTTCACCCACCTTGGTCATATCGGATCCAGACCAGACAGGTCATGCCAACTATTATGGTTGTCGGCTATTCTAATCCGCCCAGGAACCTATTTATTCCTCGACCCGGATTTTACACCTGGTCTTTTATATGAGTGAACAATCCATGCGTATGCCACGTATAGGTGATGCCGCCCCAAGCTTTGAAGCCAACACGACACATGGCGTAGTCAAGTTCCCTGAGAGCTACAGTGGGAGATGGGTCATACTCTTCAGCCACCCAGCAGACTTTACACCCGTCTGCACGACAGAGTTCGTAGCGTTCGCAGAGATCTACTCCGAGCTCCAGAAGAGGAACGTTGACCTCCTCGGCTTAAGCATCGACAGCAACTACAGCCACATAGCTTGGGTTAGAAGGATCAAGGAGAAGCTCGGGGTCGACATACCGTTCCCAATAATTGCTGACCTCACGATGGAGGTTGCGAACAAGTTTGGGATGATCCACCCTGAGGAGAGCGCAACCTCAGCTGTCAGGGCCGTATTCGTCATCGACCCCCAAGCCATCATACGGGCAATCATATACTACCCTCTCAACGTTGGAAGGAACATGCAGGAGATACTTAGACTCATAGACGCACTCCAGACAGCAGACAAGCATAAGGTAGCCCTACCCGCAAACTGGAAGCCTGGAGACAAAGTCATTGTACCGCCCCCGCAGACGCAGCAGGCAGCTGAAGCCCGGATGAAAGAAGGCTATGAGTGCATAGACTGGTTCCTATGTAAGAAGAGCTTGGAGACAGCTTAAAGCAGGAGAATAGCCTGCAGCCCCCACCTTCTTTTCAACCTGTTTAACTATCGGATGTATGTGTAGCCCCTACGTAGCTTCTGTAGCTCAGCCTCAAGCTTCATATCCAGCTCCACTTGCCCGCCAATAATAGATTGTATAGGCGCGGGCGAATGCACTATCGGACCCTGCATCACGCTCGGAGGTCTAATCCTCTCAAGCTCCTCGAAACTCACCGGATCCTGGGCGAGTATGCTCCCGATTATCTTAGCCACCTCGACGATGTCAACTCCAGCCTCGGCCATAGCCATCATCTTCTTCAAAGCATACCTCGGGATCGGCCTCAGACCAGCCTGCTCCACCTCAACCTTAGGCTTCACAGTCTCCTGAAGCACCCCTCCGATTCCAGGCCTACCTGAGTAGGGGCTATCCCGCTTAATGATCCAGCTCTCCTGCGGGCCAACTATGAGGAGCTCAGGATGTCCGTGAGGGCTAACCCCGGCATACATCCTCATCCCTAGAGGATTCTGATTGTACCTCCTCCAAACCTGCTTCCAGATCTCCTCCTCGGAGGTTACACTCATGTCCATCACCTAGAGAGAGGCTGTATCCGAAAGGGAAGTATTCAACAGGTTACTCATCAACGTTTCCTAATTCGTGGCGCCCTAGGATACCCTCACACATTATGAGGCTCCCACTATTAAAGCACACGGAGGCTTGGATATCCTATTACCAATAGACTCATAAGCATAGGCGTCCTCCCCTAGACCGGAGATGAAGATGAGAAGATATGGAGCACTCCTCCTAATACTCGCCATAACATCGCTCCTGACAGTTCCAGTTTCAGCAGCACCAAAGATGCAACTCGAGACTCGCCTAACATGGGATCTGGACATGGTCAACAGCACCGAAACAGGCTACACAGGCAAAGGCGTATACGTAGCCGTCCTAGACACAGGTTTGGCTCCTAACTGGAAAGACTATTTCCCTCCTGAGCGGGTCGCAACCCACCTAGGCAAAGGCTTCAAGGAAGACGTCAAATGGGACCAGAAGCTGGGAGACTTCGTCGAGACAGGCCGAGTATATGAGACCACATACATAGGGAGCACAGGCTCAACACACGGAACACACGTCACAAGCACGATCATAGGATACAACTACTACTCGCCTTCAGACGAACTGGGCGGCCTCCCTCTAAACCCAGTCTTCATACAAGGCGTAGCCCCAGACGTGACGGTCATACCAGTAAAGGTTCTCTCAGACTACAACCTCCATGGGGAGCGCCTAGTCTTCGGAACAGACCGGGCAGTTGCAGCAGGAATAAGGTATGCCACAGACCTCGCAATAGCCGGCTACAGGCCGATGGTCATAACGATGAGCCTAGGCGGCCCAGAGCCTTCCAACATCCTTGAGGAAGCAATCGACTACGCCATAGCCAACGGTGTCATCGTCGTTGCCTCAGCCGGGAATGAAGGCGAAGCCGGCATGGGCTGGCCCGGAGCATATCAACAAGTAATCTCAGTCGGTGCCTGCGGATGGAAATATGAATGGTATTGGCCCGAATATGACGACCCACCTCCCAGATACAGACTATGGTGGCTCCAAGACTCAACATATGGCTATAACGACGTAGCTGAACGTGACCAAGGCCTCCTCAACGAAGTATACATATGCGACTTCAGCAGCCGAGGGCTAGAGGGGCAGGACCTTGACGTGGTCGCTCCCGGAAGCTGGGTCAGAGGCCCCTATCCCGGAGCACCCGGCTACAGTCATCTGCCATGGTGGTCTGAAGGCCATCCAAGAGGGATCCCCCGCGGAGGGAGCTTCTTCTACGTCGGCGGAACAAGCATGGCGGCCCCACATGTGACGGGCATTGTTGCTATGATGCTTGAGAAGAATCCAACACTCACTCAAGCTCAGGTCGAAGAGATCCTAGAAAACACAGCTCTGCCTATACCTCCGGGGTCGATGACTGTCTGGGACCTATACCCAACAGAGGGATGGCATACCTACGTATGGGGCAAGGAAGCTACTGGAAGCGGCCTTGTACAAGCAGACTCAGCGGTCGCATCGGTCACGTACCCATA
>JAWBNY010000064.1:0-6888 GCA_038826985.1 Bathyarchaeia archaeon
AATAGAGAGCAAAGAAATGACGTGATGAAGGCTGAATCACATGTGAGAAAAATACTTAGTCATAGCTTCGTTTATGTGTGTAAAAACTGAAGTTTGTTTATATCAAGAGCCAATAGTGAAATTGGCGCTGGAGAACAATTAGCTATTTTAAAAATATACGCTAGACATTTCTTATTTGAAAAAGAAACTTCTTGACGCAGAAGAGATGGCTGTCTAACATTATATTAATCATGCTAAAGAACAGTGCGTTCTGAACTCAAGATCCCAATCATTGCAGCAAGCTCAGATGGGCCAGAGTCGTCATCACGCATAAAATAAAGATATTCTCCGGTAAAATAAGCTTATTCTAAACATCACACAGGTGGCATGGTCAGCCTGCGTCTCTCGTCAGGAAGTCTTGTCCAGTCCAAGAACTCTTTTGACGGCGGTTCTTCCAGATACAGCTTCATACGCTGAGACTCTAAGAGCTCGTTCATCATACCGAGAGCCTGAGCAGCAGTGCAAATACGATGCCCAGCCTCTTTCGAAGCATCTATGACTCGCATGAAGTTAAGGGGCCACTCCCCAGCCCTCATAAAGTGATGGTCGATTATGACCTGAGGTACTACTCGCACAATTCTCTCCAAACTGTCCCATGCACTTTCAACCTTAGACGTAAGTTGCCTATATTCCGCCAAGTAAGTTGGTGGACCACCAATGTAAAGCATCTTCGGTTTCTCAGCAATTATCTTCTCAGCAGTCTCCGGAACAATGGGCCCCTGAACATCGCTAGCGTGAAGAAATCTCTCATCATCATGCTCAACAGTCAACATCAGAACCCACCCAAGGACGCTACCTCTCTCCCCGTGATATACTGGCTCCGAGAACTTGAGTTTTGTACCTCCAATGATATATACCTGCCCGTCGGCTACTTCGAAGCGACAAACAGATTTCTCCATCGTTTGATGAAGCATCCAGCCTCTTCTCCTTTGACTCGGGTTTATCGCGCTTCTGTAGTCTTTTGCAAATACTAACTTGTCTTTGTAGAGCTGTTCAGCTACTGCAAGATTTGAAAAGTTCCATACATAGTCAGTGTATGCAGGGGTTGCATGATCGAAGTGATAATGGCTGATAGTGACTATTTCAGCCTGTTTTGCTATAGAAGATAGTCTGTTTCTCGCGCTGATAAGGGCTCTGTATTCCTTAGGATGTGGTAAAAGGCTGAACCTTGGGCCGAGAGAGACACCTGGGTCAATTAGGATTCTCACGTCAGGCGTCTCAACATATGTGCACATCGAACGTACGCCAAGGCTTTCAGCCGCAAGTGGAGTGAACCTCACCCCCAAATCCAACACAAGACTCCAATAATTCTAAAGTCTATCAAACCTAGGGCAATATTAGTAGCAGAGGGCTCTCTCCAGATAGTGTAAAAGATGCCAGAAACATCATCGCGAACACGACGGCAATAAACTTTCTTCCTCTTGATAACGGTGTGGCTTCGTCGAGAAGCCCTGGATGACTAGTTCTCACAAATAAGAGAACCAAGAGAGCCATAAAGAACCATCCTGCAAGAATCATTACTCCAACCATTAGGTAACCCAAGAGACGATGCTGCTTCGGTTTTAGAACCGCACGTGAGACATGCCCTCCATCCAACTGCCCGATTGGGAATGCGTTTAGGAAGGTTATTAAAGTGCTCACCCAGGCCGCCCATCCCAAAGGATGGAGATAGTATATGTAGGCGTTGTTTTGAGGTACAAGGTGTGGAGACAAATATATGAAAAGCAGGGGGAGTGTGATCGATACACCCTCACCCCCAAGTACCGATGTCAAGTACTTGTACTCCGCGAATGAAATCGGAAGCGAGAGAGCGTATCCAGCAAAGGATGCAACAAGAGCAACTGTAAACCCAAACAAGGGCCCTGCTATCCCTATGTCGAAGAGTTGATTCCGATTCAAGGCAGGCCCTTTTTGGAGGATTATGGCTCCAAACGTTCCTGGTGTAGCCCCAGGTATACCGGGTATGAATATTGGAAAACTTGCCTCAACCTTGTGTCTCCGACAGGCTAGGATATGTCCAAGTTCATGAAGCCCTATAGTAGACATAATAGTCACTGTATAGAGTGCAGTTTGTAACCATATTGTGGTACTAACATCCCTCAAGGGAATTCGATTTAGTAATCTAAGGATTTGAACGAAACTTGAAGCGGATATGTAACCAGAAGCTGTTACAGTTGCTAAAGTGGCGAAGAATAGTATAATGGGTAGGTTCGGTTTTCCCAGAATCCGACGCGTAGGGGGAGGGCCTAACTGTGTCACACGAAGTACGATTTCGCCGTCTTGAGGCTCCGTGCTGAGCCTCAAACTTTCCTCGGAGAGTTTGATGCGCAGGCGGTTAAGTTTTTCAACAAAATTAGGCTCTTGAGAAATAACAAATGTAGGTGTTCCTTCAAAGACATATGCATCCCTTATGGCGAACTCTGTCTTGACCAGTTCTCTTATTCTAAAGAACTTACTCACTTCGTCTTCATGACTCAACTATGCAGTCCTCGTGAACACGCTGGCTTCTATAAGCCAGATATAACAAACAGTACATATCTTTGTATTAAGATTGTTCTTCTGTAATACAAAAGAAGTAAGTATATAACGTACGTCACGTTATCGTCGGTTCAGACCGATAGATGAAGAGGAGTACACCTCCACTGTTCTGTGAGCTGGCTGTCAAGGCAGTGATTCCAACAATTAGGGCAATGGTTGCGAAAGAACTCAGCACTGGGCATATGATGAAGCAGCATGAGGTAGCCTTAGCACTAGGGCTAACTCAATCAGCCATAAGTCAGTACCTTAGGAACATACGAGGCAATACGCTAAATCTTGAGGGGGTAGAAGGTGTTGAAGAGCTTGTGAAAGAACTAGCAGAGATGATTTCAAGCGGGAACGCTTCTTTTAGTCACATAAACAGTAAGTTCTGTGAAGCTTGCAGGCTAGTTAGGGAGACTCGTCTACTATGTTGCCTCCACAAGAAGGTGGATCCTGACTTCGAGGTAGACGACTGTAACACCTGTGCCTCGACGAGACAGGGTTGCTAAACCTATGCAACAGTATTCTTTGTTACGGAGACGGTTGGAGATAGGCTTCCTTCTAACTTTAAAACAGTCTCAAGAAACTGCGCTACCTGTCTTCCTTTAGGCGTTAACCCAAATGTTAACCCTTGTCTTTGTCTAGCTACGTGACGCCTGTACCTTAATCGCCTTAGGTAACGATATATAGATGGCTTGGTTAATCCGAGCTTCTTACTGAGTTCTTTAGCTGTGATGCCTTCTCTTGGAAGGCTCTTAAATATCTTCATCTCCATGGGGAGTAGATGTCTAGTCGGCCGTCTTTTGGTAGCGAAGTATAAAACGTCTCTCTTTGAACTAGCCCTGTACACCAATTCCCTTGTCTGCAGACGCCGCAACGTGGTAGCCAGTATCTTCTCAGGTATAACGTCTAACAAAGACTCAAACGAGTTCTTGCCCTCAAGAAGGAGTAGAAGGACTTGCTGGTCATATAAACCTGTACACTCCTTAAATCCTTCTGGATATTGGGATAATACTTCAAGAACCTTCTTACCATAAAGTGTAACCTTGTATAACCCTTGCTCCATCGCTATCAGACCAGCTTGTAGAAGATCTGATATGTGATGTCTTGGAACGCCTAGATCAGCATCTGCGTTGTTAACTACCTTAGGCCTGCTCGAGAGGGTTTGCAAAGCCTTGAGACTTTGTGGATCAAGTGTGTTGAGTACTGAAAGGATCGGCCGCTCTGAGTTAACTACCGTAGATGTAGGCTTAGCCGATTTAAGAATCCATAACTCGCAGATTTCCCTGCAAATCAATGGGTTAGAAACACTGCAAGTCTTACATCTTCTACTCAACTCTTCAAAATCTGGGTTTGCAGGTCTCTGAGAATCGTTCCTTACAGCAGAAGAATTTTTCATCGTAATTTCCATATTCATTTCAATAACCTATGTTATATAACATAGGTTATCTTATTTATATATTTCTCGAATACTATAGATCAGAATCTCCATCCGCATAGAAGCGCAACCATCAATGAACCAGCAGTTAAGTCTGCTGTAGTTCCTGGGTTAAGAGCAGGATCGTTCATTCGGAGTTTCATATCAAAAAGTTCGATCTCTTTTCTTCCTTCAAGGCTCCGTAACCCACCATATTTCAGTATTTTGCCAGCAGTCTCAGACACCCACATAGTCTTTTCCAGACCGATTTGTACAGCATCCTCAATAAACGGCGTTTCTCTTAACCCAACCTTTCTTGCTATGAATGTATCCGGGAACATCCAAAGAAGTGTGAGGAAAGTATCCACTATTGCAATATTGATGTCGCGCGTCTCGGCGAATATACTTACTAGCGTTGGGTATCCAACCGTGAAAACTCTCTTTAGGGATGTTACCCATTCGTCTGCAATCGTATCCCATCTGGAGGCGTGCTGCATCGCCTCGAGAAGAGTCATATCTGTTTTGCGTCTATAATTTCGAATACTTTGATTTAGGATATCTTTATGAGCATCCTTCTTTAACCGCCCTAACGTTCTTGGAGTCGTTTCTGAGATAACACTAAAGATTTCGAGAGCATCGTCTTCCGTTGAGGCGTTGATTACTCGCTCAATATTTTCTCTAAGGTTTATGCTGTTTATTGTTTCCAGTGAGCCACACAAGCCCGCCGCAGCTGTAAGCGGGGCAAATAAGAGTATGCTACCGAGATGCGTATTTCCACCTTTCTGCCATCTTACCGATGCGGTAACACATTCCTTCACCGTCTCGCCTACTCGCAGTTGGTTTAATCCCAGTTGCCCCTTAGAGGCACGAAGAGCCCTCCAAGCAAGCATTCTGATCGGTGGACCAATTGCCACAGAGCTTGCGAGAAAGTCTTCGAAACGTGTTTCCAAAAAATCCGCTGTCCTATGGACATTTCCGGGTTTTGGATATCCACTAACTTCAAGTGCGGCTGCAAGCTGGGCACATAGCATGATCTCGTCAGCAATTTCTGTGAGCTTAGCTTTCATGTAGTATCCCTTCAGCTTTAGACGTGAATAAAGGGGCGTCCTGCACATAGGAGCGTCCTGTTCTTAGCGCTATTTCAGCTTTGGCAAGTTCATTACCAAGGTAGGCTGCATGGTCTAGGCGAGTGATAAGGTTGCATTCAAGGATGGTAGAGCAGATGCTAGATGCATCTCTTCCTTTGAAAATTGCTGTCGCCTTCCCCTCAGAGAAGTGGATAACCGTGATTTGACCTCTCTCTCTGTCCACGGCTATGCGGAAATAACCTTGAGGGTCAATTGGAGGTGTAGACTTAGACTTGGAGTTTACTCTGACCGCTATGACATTCCCAGAAAAATCTTCTCTTAGAGGTTCCTCAATTCTTCGCTTCTCTTTTAGAACTAACATATCCAAGCCTAGGTCTTTTGGAACGGAGAGCCTCCTCTTAGCTATCCACATCATCTTTGTCGCTGTCGCAAGTTCGTTGATGCAACCATAGGTTTTAGGGCTGCCTTCAGTCGTTAGAAGTATGTTTACACCCAACTCTGAGGCCAGCCCTGCTAATAGAGCATTCACACCTATACTGTCTGCGTCTATTAGCTCGGTTATGTTCCCAGCACCAAATAGCAGAGGCACATCCGGATATTGTGTTGAATATGCTCGGTAAGAGATGAGAGATTCCATCATACCAGGGTTAATGAGTGCATCCAGTATAGGATCAGCAACTATTTTCTTGAAACCTGCACGCTTCGCAGCTGCAACATTTTCCGCCAGCGAAGCTATACGTCTCGATGCTTCTTTGACAGGTTCGCGTGTATGGTCTCCAGGAATTACAACCACAGCCAGATCCTTAGCAAATCTTGAAGCATCATTGAGGTTTGAGGCGTCTAAGCTGAGAAGCATATCAACTCCAGCACTTATTGCTGCCTCTGCTTCTTCAAGATTGAACGTGTCTATTGCCACTGGAACGTTAAATTCCGCCTTGATTACTCGAACTGCTCTGGCTGCGTCGCTAGGTCGCGACTTCCCAGTAAGCATCCCAACGTCAATTATGTGGGCTCCAGAGTGTAGATAGTACGCTGAGATTCGACGTAGCTCGTTGTCCGATAGAAGAGGCGCTCCCAGTATCTCAGCCATTACACGCATAGGGAATCCTTTACCGATAGGAAGATTGCCTAGAAGAAAACTTCCGGGCTGAGAGAGGAGAGTTCCATAGCCTTCGTAGCTCTCTTTAAGGTCAGCTCTCACCTTCTCCTGAATGATTTCTGTGATCACGTCGTCAGCAGCGTTTAATTTAGACAGCCGAACCTTTCCAAGGCTTGAGAGAACAATAGGTAGGTCAGCAGCATAGCGAGAACCTTTGAAGGTTGGTATACCTATCGTTTTTTCTATGATGGCGACGTCACCGATGACCTGGCCAGGAACCAAGATCAAGTTAATATTATCCAGCCTTATTTGTTGAAGGCTTCTGGCTATGTATTCAGGTGTGAGAAGAGAAGCAACTGGAACAGGAAGGGCAATTACGATAGTGTCTACGTCAACTTGTTTTGAATAGTGCTCAACTGTATCTTTTGCCAGCATTCCCGTGACGAGGAGCACTCTCATGATTACTGAACCTCGGTCTCGAGGCTTGTTGTTTATATATTTACATTTATCTACTATGCAGACTCAATCATAGAGACCATATTAGGCTATTCTTAGAAAAAAGAGTAGGGACATAGATCAATTTTCAGTAGACTTAATTGGTTCTCCACAAACAATACGTTAGAGTGATATGTCTTTGACCTTTCCAGCACATTTGTTACCACAGATGACTGACTTACAAGAGAGCCCGCCTAAGATTCAGCTCAAGCTTACGCGTGTAGGCGTAA
>JAWBNY010000065.1:0-6875 GCA_038826985.1 Bathyarchaeia archaeon
GGCAAAAACGGATGTGTCGACCTCTTTCCATCTGTCGAGATATATGTTGACCTACCAAGTAATCGCAGAGGTGTTCACCTGTCCAGAGACCCAGAATCTCTACATGACGTAATAGAAGAAGGAACTAGGAATAAGGTATATCGTGTTGAAGACTTCTGCGAAACTTTGGCTCGTAGCTTGTTGAAGAAGCATGAGTATGCTTCTAGAGCTGAGGTAAACCTTGAGAGCAGGTACGTTATCCCCAGACAGGCACCAGGCCAGATGTTCTTTGTCAAGGAACCCTACGATATTCTAGCCACAGCGGTTGCTATTCGAGATGGCGAAAAAGTAAAGGTTACTAGAGCCATCGGCGCTAGGGTTGTGGGTTTCACAGCATGTCCATGCACACAGGAGCTTCTGAAAACTTGGACACGTGAGAGACTGAGGAAGCTTGGATACGAGAATAGAATAATCGAGGATGTTTTAGAAAATTTAGTCTGTGCCACGCATACGCAGAGAACCACAGGTTCTATAATGGTCACATGTCCTCATGGATTTGAATTGGATATTGAGGATCTTGCCGGGATACTTGAGGAGGCTATGAGCGGTAGGACATATACTATTTTGAAAAGGCCCGCTGAAGCAACTGTAGTTGAACAGGCACATAGAAAGGCTATGTTCACTGAGGATGTTGTCCGCGAGGTGATGCTTGATTTGGTTAAGAAGTATGTTAGCTTACCTGATGATGTTGCTGTTTTCATACAAATGTTCAGCAATGAAAGTGTCCACAAACATGACATAGTTGCTGAAAGAACAACGACGTTTGGCGAGATACGTCAAGAGATGGCTTCCGCCACGTATTAGAGAAGAGATCGTAGCTCATCCACAGTTACTTTTCTAAAACCTCTAATTGGAATGCCATTAGCAGTGATGTTGTAGAGGGGAATTTTAGTGAAAGTAGATAACCATTCCAAAAGCTCTAGGCCTATACGCAATTTCTCAATCTTCATCTCTTTCGAATATGGTTTAGGCTTCGAATACCCACCGATTTCAGATCCAAAGTCCATGCCAGCCAAGGTCACAGTGTTCGCGCCAAGATATATAGACAAGAATGCTGCACGGTCGCCATCTGTGAAACCGCCAAAGTTGTACACACCTCTCCTAGGCTGAACTTGGGTACTCCCTAGACGGTTACGGAGCTTAGACACATACTTTCTTAAAGCTGGGATGTTGTCTCCATGGGCGTGTACAATGACGATACTTCCTTCTTTGGAAGCATGAATCTGGTCCTCAACATCTCCATCGAGATCAGTCACGATAAGGTTTGGCCGTATGTTTTGTTTCAATAGGGCACTGGTTGCACCGTCTGCTGTAATAAGGCAGAATCTATCAAGTAGAGACGCTTGAAGGAGATTTAGAAGATCCTGAACTAGCGAGGGGCCAGCTCCAAATATCAACACATTTCGGCCCAATACTGCTTCTCTTACCTTTTCCAGCGGTATGAAGTCTTCATCTAGAAGAGAAGAGAGTATGTCTGCTGCCTCCTGGTCTCTATCCCAACTCAGGGACAGCTTTCTTACTATCTCGCGATAGCACGCAAGCCACAACGAGAGGTTCATTTGTTACCTCGCCTAAGCAATTCTGTTTCTTGCCAACGCTGTATCATCTCATCTATCTTGTCTATTACTGATGAATACGAGGAACAGTCAGCTACCTTATGTACGAGACTTCGGTATGTCTGGACAAGCTGGATCAGAGGAGTTGCCTCCTCCAGTTGTCTGTTTTCAAGAAGTATTTTGATGCGTGTAGCATGTATAATTGCTTCCAAAGCAGCGTACCTCCCCCTACAGTAGGGCTTTAGCCTTATGTGTTGAACTTCGCTGAAGAGGGGGTAACATCTTATAGCTGCTCGGTCTTCAGATTCTTTTACCTCTACAACCCTAAGTTCAAGGAAACTTTCTGCTGTTGTAAGCCTCGGCGCCTTCACAGTTTTTGAATAGGAAAAGATCTGGGGGTCCAGCGGTTTATCCTCTTTGAAAGCAGTAGCCAAAAAGAGATATGGTTCGTCTGTAAAGTTGGCCACAGCCTCCCCGGTTACTACTAGGTTCCGGTATGTTGTAGATGTCTTAAATGGGCTAATAATTACCGATGTATCATCCTCTCTTCTGATACCCATTGGAGCAGCATTGTAATCCCCAGCTGCAGAGATGGTAGTGACGATGGCTTCATAGGTAAGGCCAACTTCGAGACCAAGACGGGACAGTATAAGATTTCTGTTGGACATCACGGAAGATAACAGGTACCATACTGATGAACTCTTCTATAGAATTTAACAAGCTATGACTTTTAGGATAGGAGTTTCAACGGAGAGCTATTAGCCTAGTCACTTATATCCAACGATTTTTAGACTGATGTCCAGAGGACGAGCGTTTAGGGTCAGCGAACTCATCGAAACAACATCTACACCTGCCTCAATGTATAACTCAATATTAGCCTCGGTTATTCCTCCAGAGGCCTCAATCAAGATGTTTGGCCCGGCGATTTCACGTATCGCTTTGACACACCGTGTTACCTCGGACGGGTCCATGTTATCGAGCAAAATCATGTCGGGAATGCCTCTCTCATGGAAGTATCTTGCGGCAACTAAAGCTTGGGACATAGACTCAACCTCAACCTCGATAAAGTAGCGTGATAGCCTATGCCTTCTCCTGAAAACTTCCACTCTTCGCAGGGACTCGTGAATTGCTTTGGCCTTCTGTTCCTCTGTAAACATAGAGCCACCAAAGAGTTCACGTGCAACTGCGGCAAGATGATTGTCTTTTATAAGGAAGCCGTCAAACAGCCCTAACCGGTGAGTTAATGCCCCACCAGCACGTACACTCATCTTCTCGCTGAAAGCTAAACATGGATGAGTCTTCCTTAGGCTTGCAACTTTTCCAGGAAATCGTTTAGCAAGTCGGTGGCATGCCGTAGCAATACCGCTCATTACCTGAAGATAGTCAAGGGCAGTCCGTTCACGGCATAGAATTTGTTTTACATCGCCGTGTATTTTGGCTATCACCTCACCTTTCTCCACCATTTCCCCCTGTTCCTTTAGAAACTGAACTTGGAGACCGCCCGCCTCTAGGATAGCTCTTGCTTCAAGAACACCGCCCAAGACTCCGCTCTCTTTCACCACAATTATTGCATCTTCTTCTCTTGAAACATTGGGAAGGGTGGCAAGAGTTGTGATATCGCCTCTACCTATATCATCCTTCAGAGCTAGAAGGGCACGCGATATAATGCGTCTCTTATACGGAGTCAGGTCGCGCAGATAAGCATCTTCTTTTTTCAAACCATGCACTCCAAGTAGAGTTGTAAAAGGTCAGAGTTTAAAAGATAGCTATGTCAGCTTTATGAGGAAACAGCGCGTTTATCAAGAATCTTTTCTTTGCGTGATTGAAGATGTCTGTAAACCTCGTGGAGAAGATCAACAACCTACGAGAGAGGAAGAGGGCGATTATTCTTGCCCACAACTATCAGAGACCGGAGATTCAGGACATAGCTGACTATGTGGGTGACAGCATTGAGCTTAGCCGTAAAGCCATGGAGGAGAAAGACGCGAGGCTTATCGTCTTCTGCGCTGTAGACTTCATGGCGGAGAATGGTGCCCTATTGAATCCAGAGAAGAAGATCGTGATTCCCAGCCCCGATGCAAGATGCCCCATGGCGCATATGCTGCCGGCAACAATCATTGAGCGGTGGAGGACAAAGTACCCAGATATACCCCTGGTTCTGTATGTGAATACGCTTGCGGAGGCAAAGGCTCTCGCTGATGTTTGTTGCACCTCGGCTAATGCTGTTGAGGTCGTGAGATCTTTGAAAAACGACACTGTTCTCTTTGGGCCAGACCATAACTTGGGTAAGTTTGTTGAAAAGAGGACGGGGAAGAGGATCATACCTATTCCAGAACAGGGCTTCTGCCCTACACATGTTCTATTCTTTAAGGAAGACGTTCAGCTATTGAAGGAGCAGTATCCTGAAGCTAGGGTTGTAGCGCATCCTGAGTGTACTCCGGAAGTGCAGGAGATCTCTGACTTTGTTGGGAGTACTTCTCAGATGTGTTACTATGTTAAGCAGAGCGGTGTAAAGAGGTTTATTGTCGCAACTGAGGTTGGGGTTCTCCACCGTCTGCGAAGGGAGAATCCCGAAAAGGAGTTTATACCTGCCTACGAGGGGGCTATCTGCCCGAATATGAAGAAGAACACCCTTGAGAAGCTCTATCTCGCTTTGAGGGACGAAATATATCATGTGCAGATACCTCCCAATGAGGCATCGAAAGCGAGACGCTGCCTTGACTGTATGTTCAGAGTCAAGGCTAGTGAGGCAAGGCCTTAGCTGGGTTCTATTTGACGGCATTTATCATCTCTCTTGATGGTTGCGCACCAGAATATCTCGATAGAAGTGATATTCCCAACATTAAGAGATTGCAGAGGCAAGGCAGCTACCTGATAGGTGACGCAATTGTACCCACAGTGACGAACGTCAACAACGTATCTATTATAACTGGTGAGTATCCAGAGGTTCATGGTATTATATCTAACTGCTACTATGATGAAGTTACTGGCCTAGAGGTGTACATGGAATCCGCGATTTATATCAAGACAGCGACAGTGTTTGAAAGGCTTCATCGCCTGGGTGTTAGGACGGCACTATTGTCAGTAAAAGATAAACTGTGTACACTTTTGAATCGTGGTGCAGACATCGCTTTCTCTGCCGAGAAGCCACCCTTTTGGGTTACGGAGAGAATTGGCAATGCACCAAACATATATTCGATAGAGGCCAATGCGTGGCTGCTGAAGGCTTTGCGTTTAGTAAACCAAGAGTATAGCCCCCAGTTTAGCTATGTTGCAACCACAGACTACATGGCCCATAAGTATGGGCCAGACGAAGAGGAGGCGAAACGCCATATGGAGTTGATTGATGATGAGCTTGGGAAGCTTATAGAGCAGGTTCCAGATGCTTTGCTATGTGTGACTGCAGACCATGGCATGAGCGAGAAGTGCAAAGCAGTCAATCTCAGGATGCTCCTTGCTTCGGCTGGTGTGAACGCCTTCGTTGTTCCAACGGTTAAAGATAGATATGTTCCTCATCACAGTAACCTTAGCGGGTCGGCATATGTGTATCTTCTCAACCGGAGGCAGTATGCAAAGGCATTAAATATCTTAAGAGATATCGGGGAAGTTGAGTCAGTTCTTCCCACGGAGGAGGCTAAGGCTAAATACCATTTACCTTTGAAGACAATTGGAGACTTTCTAGTTCTTGGGCAAGAAGACGTTGTCTTCGGAGAGGTCAATGGCAGAGAAGTCAGTATTCGGTCGCATGGTTCTCTCCACGAAAGGAAGGTCCCAATAGTGGTCAACAGGAGGGGAAGCCGAGTCAAGCAGGTTCGAGAGAACAAGGATGTGTTTAGCATCGTCTTATTTGAGTTTGAAGAGTATAGTTGCTGACGGTCTTATGCACTTACATTACTGTGAACCATGCATCTTTGGGAAGTTAGAATCAAGATATTTAGGATGTGTCGCTGTTTTTTGAAAGTATTGGCTCAATAGATTGGATCATGCATTGGTTAGGGTTTATAAGAACTTGTAAGTCTTAACCAATGACTAAACCTTTAGCAAAAGTAAGCAACAAGTTTAGGTTGTTCTTGTCCACCTGTTTTATTCCATTAGAAGTTGACCAGTTAACGTGCGCTTAGGCTTTCCTCAAAGCTTATCTTGCTGCCCAATCGAATATTCTACATGCGCCGGATGATGAGAGCATATGTTTTGAAAGGTGACATATCAGAGTTACACGGACGGCGCAGACCGATAGCGTCCTAGCCATGAGCTCACTTGTCTTGAACGATTACTACATTGACTTTTGCTTATGACAACCCGGATCCCTTAAGACATGGTCAGCTAGGCCATTGCCGTATCGAGTAAGCTTGACGGGTTTAACGGGTTTGCTAATTGTACAATATTGTGGAACATATAGCCAGCTCCTTAAATTGCAAGGGCAAGCTAATTGTTTACCTATTCTGCACGGCGGATAATAGCATCAAGAATCGCCTGTTCTCCATCATACCTCTCGACTTCACGTCGTAGCTTTTCAGCCCGCTCAATGTAACCACTGTACAATACCTCCCTTATCCCTGAAAGAACACTCTCGAAAGTCAGCTTCCTTTGATCCAAGACCTTGGCAACTCCAAGTTCTTCAGCGCGGAAAGCATTATTCTGCTGTTCAGTGTGGCTTGGAGTAGGCACGGTCAAAAGGGGTTTTCCAAAGCAGATCGCTTGACTTATGGTTCCTAGGCCTGACCTGCAAATCAGCATATCACACGCCTTCAGGTACTCGCACCAGTTATGGAGCCAGCTATGGATGGTCACATTCCCAACTTTGACCTGTACACCATCTCTCTCCGGGTTAGCCAGAGAGATGACGATCCGATACTCCGCTGGCATCTTTAGCAGGATCTCTTGGATCTTCCTAGCAAAGTACTCTTTCTCCTGCTGGGGCCCGCTTATGGGTACGAAGATCACTGGACCGTCTTGAAGACCAAGCTTTTCACGGAGCTCCTCTTTACATGGGAGCTCGCTAGCTTTTAAACGAAGGACAGGGCCGACAAGGCGTACTTTATACCTGCGCCACGGCGGGATCCCAAGGTTTCCAACGGAAAGCGTGTATGGCTCTGGAAAGTCTGGGATAAGGATCTCATCGCTCATACTCCAAAGGCGACCAACAACAGTAAGTATCCCTCCATCGGCAAGTTTAGCAAGACTTAGAAACCTCTTTTCCCGCGGTATTTTGACCCTGTATAGGTTGAGAATAGTCAAGACGGGAAGCCCTAAGAGTCTAGCTGCAATAATTGTTGAGGC
>JAWBNY010000066.1:0-6796 GCA_038826985.1 Bathyarchaeia archaeon
AGGTGGTCTATGATTTAGGTGATGTTGGCATAGAGGCCTCCACTGTTGTTTTTGGAAGAACCGCGGTTGAGGTGGCTAGGAAAGCGACAAGGATTGCTAAGAGATACCATAACAGTTATGCATTAGACGAAGACGAGTGAAATTTTGGTCTAGAACATTTTCATAAAAATGTTTAGAGGCTTCTTGTAAATCAGGATCCTGTCATTAAGCAAAGGCAAATAAAACATCCGGCAACGCTTCAATAGCCGGAGAATCCGGTTTCTAAGGTAGTTATCAACGGATAGGAAGTTGGATCAGACGGCTCATTCCTATGTCTCCCGGAGACTCACAGTCGATAAAGAACCTCGGTCGCCCCGCGGTCTGTTCACAACTCTCCGACCTTCATGTATGCGTCTTTCTTGGACGGCTTGGATCACCCAACAATCGACTGCTGAATGTGGTCGCAAAACTCTATGTGCTACCCGCAACCTTGCTCGAAGTCTTAAGGAATTCCTGTATGTGGTCAACTATACCGATAAACGCCTTTGCTGCAAGTGAATTCTTGTGGGCAATAGTGAAGGAAACTCCACTGTCTGAGTCAGCACATATGGTTGGGTCTATTGGAATGCTCCCGAGGAAAGGGACTCCAAGATCCTCGGCTATCTTACGTCCACCACCCTTCTTAAAGATGTCTACCTCTGCCCCACACCTGGGACATATGAAGCCACTCATATTCTCAACGATGCCGACGACGGGCACATTGAGTTGACGAGCAAAATTCACAGCCTTTTTCACCACGATTTGGGAGACCTCTGAGGGAATAGTCACAATTATAGCCCCGTCCATCTCAGGGATAAGCTGGATAACACTTAGAGGTTCATCCCCAGTACCTGGTGGAAGATCTACAAGGAGAATGTCAAGTTCCCCCCACATTATGTCGGAGAGGAATTGTCTTATTGCAGTCATCTTCAACGGGCCACGCCAAATTACCGGAACATCATCTTCGAGAAGGAAATCCATCGAGACAATTCGGATCCCAAGAGGACCGAAGACAGGGAACACTCCTGGCGGTCCAGAAATAAGGGTCTCACCTCTAACCCCAAGCATCTTCGGTATTGAAGGACCATGTATATCTGCATCAAGCACACCCACTTTGAAACCTGACTTGGCGAGAGCAATAGCAAGGTTCGCGGTCACAGTACTTTTCCCGACACCGCCCTTACCGCTGATCACAACCAGCTTATGTTTAATCTTCCTCATATTGGCCTTCAGTCTGCGTTCCTGTTCAAATAGAAGTCTCCTGTTGTCCGTGCAGCTATCAGACTCTGCACACAAGTCACATTTTCCATCACAGCTCTTCTCCATGATTCCTCACCAAGAGTGCTTACAGTTTAGAAATAAAGCAGCGTAATAACAATATGGTTTCATATTGAAACCAGAAAATAGACGGGTAGGAAGAAGACTGCATCAAAATAACTGTAATAATAAGCGGAGGTTACATGGAACCACCAATCTCAGCATAATCTAGCCGTCATAGCCATTTAGTCGCCTAAACCTTCTAGAAAACACCTTCCAGTTCGATAGAACCAGTCCACTTCCATCCGACACGATAAACTTATGAGGCTCAAGCCTTAGGCGTTGAAATCTTAAAAGATGGGGCTGCTGGGATTTGAACCCAGGATCTCGAGAGCCCGAGTCTCGAAGCCTAGACCAAACTAGCAGACAGCCCCATAACGACACGTATTGCCTCACACCGCTTTAAGAGTTAGCTTAGATATCAACTTGAAACACTCCTCCTAACGATGACTCTAACCACGAGAGCTGCAAGTAGAAAGAGGCATATAGACAACATAAAGACATGCGTGACCCCTAACCTATTGATGATGAAGGCCCCAACAACAGGAGCAGCAGCGCCAATTAAGGTTGAAGGTAAGAAATATGCGGCATATGCGATACCTCTCCTTTCTCTTGGTGTAAACTGAGCTACCAGAGAGGACATAGGGGCCATAGCCAAGAACTCGGTGAAGCCATAGATAACCACAAATAGCATAAGTAGTAAGAGGCTTCGGCTCATGACAATACCAGCCAGAGCAGCTGCCTGCCCCGAGTATGTGATGAATAGAACAGTCCGCTCACCCACTTTATCGGCGACTATGCCTCCTATCGGCGCTGCGAGAATGCCCATTAATGAGATACTCCCAAATAGGATGCTTGCATAGTCCAGAGGGATCCCATGAACTTCCTTAAGAAACGTTGTCATATAGGTTGAGGCCGCCTGCACTCCAAAGTTACGAAAACTGACTAAGATAAGAAAGAGCAAATATGTTTTTGTGAAGGCCTCTCGTAAACCCGGCTCTCCTGAGGGAACTTCACTTTTCCCAGAATGTTGTTGGCTGCTGAAACTCCCAGGTTTAAGGATAATAACCATCAAAAAACATGCAAATGCGGGAAAACTCCATAGGAGATAGTTCCATCTCCAACTACCCTGCCCAAAAATATACATTATCAGTCCCACAGAAATGGGGCCTGTAGCCATACCTAATGTACCACCAGCGCCGTGAATCCCCAGGGCAAAATTTCTGTGCTTAGACTCAAAGAGTTCACTTATGACTGAGTAAGCAGGAGGGTGAAAGATCGCTAAGCAAACAGCGATGACGCTGAAACCCAGAGTCAGCATCGGTGCATTCCAGCTCTGAGCGATGATTAGACCACCTATCGAGGAAAGAAGTAAGCTTGTTGCGATGAGCTTGTGGGGCTGGAACCGGTCAGATAACATCCCAAAAGGTAGGTATAGCAGTGCCTGCGCCAGAGTGGGAATTGATACCATCAAGCCCACCAGCTCGATGCTTATTCCCATCTCCTCCCTGAAGAGCGGCACGAGCGCTAGATGTGTGTTAACAAAAGTATGTGTTAGAGTATGGGCCATTGTGGTAACTACCAAAGATATCCACAATGCATCGTCTATTCGCTTGAAACCTGCAGTCGTACTATCTCACCTTCAGTCTAGAGTAGCCTCGATTGGAGACGGGTAAGGAAAAAGCTTTCTATGTTCAGAGCGGAGGTGGCTTGTACAAGCCATATGCTGCGTAAGCGCTCATGGGAAGAAACGGATGTATACAGCCTAGGTTGGCATGCCTGGTGGCTTGTTTCTCACCCGCCACTTCTCAGCAAGCTTTAAGAGGCGTATAACTTCGTTGTCCTCCACCTGTGTAAAGTCATCGTAGAACTGTCCAATAGCCATGAAGGGTTCAAAAACAAGAGGGCAGACAACCCGGTCAACCTCTCTTGAGAGCTCCCTCACTGTGTCAGGTGGACCGACAGGAACTGCAACAACAACTTCAGATGCACCTCGATTCCGGATGGAGGCGACAGCTGCCTTCATCGTTGCACCTGTAGCCAACCCATCATCAACAACAATAACGACCTTACCCGCTATACTCAGAGGTGGAAGACCTCCCCTGAATAAAGACGTCCTCCTCTTAACCTCAGCCATCTCTGCAACACGCATATGTTCAACATACTCATTAGATATCCCGAACATCTGCAGCAATCCATGGTCTAAGATGACTGTACCATCCTCAGCAACCGCACCGATGGCAAGCTCAGGGTTCCCAGGCGCACCAATTTTTCTAGGCACAACTACATCCAAAGGTGCCTCAAGCACCTTTGCAACCTCATATCCGAGAACTACGCCACCACGCGGGATTGCTAAGACAACTACGTCCTTTCCCCTATATTCTAGGAGATCCTGAGCAAGTCTTTGACCTGCCTCTATACGGTTTCTGTATCTCGCAAAATGGAACACAGCAGTCCACCAGATAATACTCAAACTTCTTTATCAAATGCATCTCCATAGATATTAAACGATGCCCCATACCAGAGACATAAGGTCTAAACTAGGAGTAGGTAACGCAGATGTAGTACAAGTATATTATGCCTCCCTCGTTTACTAGAATCCCAAAGTTCAGAGCCCTTCGATCCCCTTCAACGGTCTCCCATAGGAGAACACTAGTTGCTCCAGAGGGTGTAAGGTACTGCTCAACAAACGATGATATCAACGACTTAACATCTTGGAAAGCACCATCAAGGTATTCCACAGATCCTACAAGAAAAGCCGCGTTAGGGTTGATTTGTTTAGGAGTCTTCAGCACATAATTCAACTCCTCGAATTCCTTCAAAACGTTTGACTTTCTCACCTCCGCCGGTGTACCAACAGCTGTGCCCACCAAGCTGGTGTAGGCTTTCACTATGGACGATGAAACCTCATTTGCGTCTTGAGGATTAGAGATAACATAGTGTCCCACCTTCTGTGAGATAGCATCGACAATAACAACCATAGCAGGAGAAAGCGTTGTGGGAGACTGCGCGTAGTAAGGAATGAAGTAGTATGCGCTGCCACGTATAACGTACATCAGTATGTTACCTGGAACCCAAGGCGGGTTTGTGTGGGTAGTAAGCTGAAACTTTGTTGGACCATAGTTGTTGACAGTGTCCAATGCTGTTTGCGGCCCAATCACGGCTACACTTCCGGAACGCAAAAAGTAGATCTGACCGAAGTCTCTGCCGTTAAGGGCTACATAGATTCCTGCGAGATTCTTACCCGGCGCCCTGAACCATTCAACCTGTCTAACTCCTGCCCAAACAGTCCTCCTGTTCAAAGAGAATGTAACGTAACGAACCTCCTCAAATGTTTGGCCTGCAGCATTAGTTGTGAGCTGGAAAAAGTCTGTACTCTTCTGCCACCTGTCAGGGTCAGAGACATGGTAGGTGTTGTAAGCCAAGATCTGGTTGTTCAGAAGATACTCAGGATACCTAAGCTGCGGAACCAACCATTCTGGAAGAGGCTTGTACCATTGAGGATACATACTTCTGTAGAAGTCTAATAGATAGTCTCTTTCCTCAGTGTTGAGAAGATAACCGGTCAGCTTGCCGTCATAAGTGTTAACGAGAATCGTGGCGAATATGCGCCAGTACTTCAATCGGTGTGTTGGAAAGTCAAGATATTCAGTGGGCATACTACGTTCAATATATACATACGTACAATAATAGAGGTTCTTACCATCCGAGACTAGATATGGATCCGCGTCAAGCACCATATCTTGAAGAAGGATCGGTCTTATCCTCTCTTTTATGTCCCTCAGATAGAGCATCTTGACATCGCCGTAATCGCCCCTCGCAAAGTCCCACCTTAACTGTTCCCAACCAGAGAGACCTAGAAAATACCAAAGTCTGTCGAAGCCAGACAAGACGTAGTCAGGTTCTCCGGAGTAGAGTAGGGGGCCAACATAATCGGGTAGATGGGTCTCAGCAAACCCTGGTATTCCGATATAAACCACATCGGACTCTGTGAAAAGACCGCCCTCTCCGTAGTATATAGCCGGAGACCCTGTAAGGTTGAAGACAGCCCTAGCACCATCAGTATAAATAGTTCCGTCGGATGCGTCAACTGCTAAAACTCTTTCAGAATGAGTTATGAGCAGCCTTTGGGAACGCCAAATGTCGGCTCCAGGCGGTTGAACGATCTTCAGCGCACTTATCCAATATTCGTTTCCATGTATGTTGATAATATCCGGCTCGGTCAGATCCATCCAGTTTACACCTATGCTAGGCTTCATTATAAGAGCAGCAGCTTCACGGTTGAAGGTGCGTACAGTACTCAGAATCTGTATATTTTCACCTGTATCCATGGCAGTGTTTATGTTGTCTTCAACTATCTGCTCTATGCCTGTAGCCCATCGAGTGTAATCAACGTTTGGCCTATACTTTGGAACCCAGAGGTATTCCTGCCAGCGGCCTTCCATCGCAGGCGTGATCTGAACTGCAACAAGGATTGGTCCGTGGAGCAACGCCGCGGCGATGATGAATATGATCCCTGCCAACGCCAATTTGTTGCGAAATAGGCTTCTAAGAATAGCTTGAACTTGGTACTCTCGCACACTTAGAACGAGGGACAGAGCTATAAGAATAAACTCAGCGAGCAACATGCTACGTAAATAGTATGGAGTCGCCGCATCATAGGCCTGTGTCGGCGTAACAATTAGCATAGGTAAAAGAACCAGAAAACCAATTACCATGAGGTTGCGGAAGGCCTTGATTACGTAGCCTCCTCTAAGGTTTAGCGTGAACGAAATGAATAATCGGATACCCCAGATAGTAACCAAGATTACAATTGGGGTTCTAAGCCATGTTAAGAACTCAAATATAGGAGAGTTGTCGATCAACCATTGGCCCGTTGGAGCCTCCCCTACAACAAGCCGTGAATAGAGCACGCTTCCAACCCTACCCAGAAGCCCAAACAAGGATATCCCTTGGCTGGCAGCCCATCTTGAAATGATTAGAAACTGTAAGCTCCATCCTTTCACGAAGGATGGAGCTATGAACAGTGCGCCTCCAAGAAACTCAAGTAGGCGCCACAAAAGACCATGACGGAGAGGGATTCGGTCGTCTATATATTCTTCTCCTGTGGCCGCTGAAAAAACCTTGTGCCCCTCGGCCGCAAGCAGCCTCTCGAAGCTCTGGCGAAGCCTGGGATCATCGTCTACAATCAGGATGGTTCCCAAGGCTCATCCCTCCTGGGAAGGTTCACTATAAAAAGAGCCCCTTCCCCTTGCTCGGATCTGAACTCCATCCAACCCCCATGCTCCTCCACTATCCTAGCCGAAATGCTCAGACCGAGTCCGGTTCCCTCCTCCTTGGTGCTGAAAAAAGGTTGCAACACCTTTTCTTGCACCTCGTGCGGGATTCCAGGTCCATTGTCCTCAGCCTCTAGCACTACCAAGGCCTCCCCGAATGTAGAGTTCTCCAAACGCTCCCTCAC
>JAWBNY010000067.1:0-6704 GCA_038826985.1 Bathyarchaeia archaeon
TAAAACAGATGTGAGAATAGCAACTATTCTAGCAAGGCCATAGAATACCCACTCACTAAACTTAACCTCGCTAAGCATACTCGCTTTTTTATAACGGGTTACTAAATAGTGGGGCAGTAGCGGTTCCAGCAGAGACCTAACGAAAGAAAAAACTACTCCCAAATCTTACGTGACCCTCATAAGTATTATCTACGATATCCCCATTTTTCTGTAGTAGCTCAACAACCCATACAGCGTATAGTACTGCTCGTCAAAAACAAAGTATCGTGAAGGAAAATAGCAGGCCTTGTAACCTTGATTCAGAAACCTAAACGAAAAATCACCATCATAAGAAGATGGAAGGTTTTTCCTGAAGCCAATTCTCTGCGCCACCTCCCTTCGTATGACTAAACCCCCGCTATGAAAAGTCTTCTCCTTCCAAAAACCATCTCTCGCTGTATCTCCCAGAAAGTAAGCCATCAAGAAGCGATTTAGAGGACCGTGATACCGCTGTAGAGGTAGAAGCCGCGCGACAAAACCGGCACAATACCTTCCATAAGTCTTCACCAGTTTCTCGACAGTATCAAACCAACCAAGTGGTAAAGCCATGTCTGCATCCAAGTATGAGATATATGTACCAGAGGCAATCCTAGTAGCAAAATCATACACTTCACTAAGACACATCGTATTTTGAAAAACACTGCAAATAGAATACTTCTTTTCAAATGCTTTCATGATAGTAAGCGTATTGTCGCAAGAACCATTATCAACCAGAATAATCTCTTTCAACATGGAATTGGGCATCTGCTTTTCTATACTTTTCAATAAAAGAGGCAACCGTCTTTCTTCATCAAGAGCTACCACAATAACGGATAGACTCACGCTTGATGCCCTAGGAGAAGTCAAGAACCGAACCGCATTCAGGATCCGGACAATTATAAGGGAGAGGAAAACATTATTTCAGAGGCTAGCCAATAGCTGTTCACAATATTGGAAAGTCTTCTACTTTTTTGCTAGCAATTGTCAACTTCGGTCAGAAGACTATTGTCTAGACTGTTCAGAATTAGTTGTAGATGTTGAACTTAATTTGGCGAAATCATAACAGCGCAGAGCAATATGTACATATCGACTATACCAAACTTCTTGTCGAATTGAATAATCCCATACATCAGGAGATAGGTAGCAATTAGTAACATTGCGGACATATTAGGGATTTGGGTGCTCAAGCAGAGCTCAAATGCCAAGTTTGTTTAAAGGCCACCCAATCAAAACAATATTCTTATATGTACGCTTTTGCAGATAATCCATTACATATTGAACAGAAATTGCAAAACATTAATGAAATTTACTTGGATAAAGCAAATGAAAATATCAACTTGTGTATGGAACTACCAGAATCTTAGCAGCGTAGAGAGCCACATGCTTCTAGATGATGCCAAATCATGCATGACTACATCTTGTTCATAGGACTAAGAACGTACCGCAACATGCGTGTTGCTGGAGAATACCACATTGTTCTCAGTAACTTGGCTTCGCATCGTTTCTTCACAAAGACGCGAATTTCTCACAATAAATATCGCGTCATAGTCCCTTAATGAACGCTTTCCGTAAATAACATCATATATGACTTGACGGATAGGCTTATAGAGTCCTCCTGGTCCTGCTTGAACATCAAAATCATTGAAGACTACATCACGATCATGCAGAAGACACTGTAGATCAGATGATTGAATATACAGCATGTATGGATGAATCTTCACAGCCACCTCGAAGTCTGTATGTTCCAAGGGAGCATTGTCTGGAGCAAAACTGCCATTTAGGACTGCAACAAACAAAACTAAGGCCAAGATAACAAAAGCAAGGAACCTCCGACCCTTAATAACAATTGATACTACAACCATTGCCGTCAAGACAGCGAGAAAATACGCGATAGGCGTCATATACTGAGCAGAGTCAGTTCCAACCACATAGCCCATATAACTTGCTGCGAGAAAAACAATTGAGGAAACACAAGTTGGAAAACCTAATAGCGTACTTAGAGAACCAACTCCTACAGTCCGAAACTTGAGAATGGAAAATAATACAACTGCAAGATACGAAGAAGTAAATGCTATTGGAATAGCCCAAGAATAGGAGAAAATCCAAAATTTGCTTACTGAATATCCAGGTGCATTAAATACAGATATAGTAGAACCACTAATTGCGGATACATATTCATTTCCAATTAACATTTCAGCAAACTGGACAAATGCATAAATAGCATTAATGCTACTTCTCACCATTATGTATTCTATGTAAGTGCTAAACCAATAAGTCAGAGTTAATACCACAGATATCAATAGGAACTTAGTTTTTAAACTACCTATCTTTTTTGGAGAAAAAGCTGAAGCAGTTAGTATAGAAATAACAATCAAAGGCGATATTGGATGTGAAAAAATGCCAACAACCATCACCATAATCATAAGAATCATGATGCTCCTGCTGTGCTTATTGAGGAAGACAAAGAAAAGAGCCAAAACAAACGTAGCATATGGAAGACTCATAGTTGTTCTACCCGTGACAAAAGAAAGCGTAGGCACAGCTACCAAGAGCATCATAGCTGGCATAGCTTCAATATGACCGCTTCTCCTTAGAATGACCCATACCATCAATAGCGTAACAAGAAGAGATGTTACCACAATCATTTCTTTAGTTCCTGCTGATGTCTCAGTAATCAAACCTAAAGTCACAGTCAAGAATTGGCTGACAGGGATATAGTAATATAGATTCTCAAGTACAGCTTGGTGCTGATAGGCAGAGATGACTCCGCTGGTGTACATAGGCTCGTCTCGAAAATCATAGGTTGGGTACATATGGTTTCTAGCATACAATGAAACGACTGGAACCAAACAGCCCACAAGAACAGCAAAAAGAGTGACGGAATATCTTCCATTTAGAAAGACACAAAGAGTTACAACAAAAGAAAGTAAACCGATAAGAATGAAGAAGACTGGTGAATACTCTATGCTCAAAGTCGCTGAAATTGTTGGGAAAATCGCGACTACAGCTGTGACCATCAGAACTATCAAATCTGCAATATAAGTATTCCTTTGAATGGTATCTGGAAATTTAGCAGAAGGTTTGAATATGCTAAGAACAAGCGCGAGTACAAGCAAAGCAGAAAAGAACATCACATCATATAGCACAGATAAAGTAAAAGTGGAGGATCCTAAGAAGCTCATCTAGATATCTCCTACCCTATGTATCAAATGTATAGCCACCTCACTAGCTAACAATTAGCAGACGAGTCACCATAGGTATGTATAGTGGAAGCAGTTTAGTCAATGACCACTAATAGAGTTCTTCGGAATACCTAATAGGTTATCAAGACATTGGACAGTTTGCTCGTAAAGCACCCAAATAGAACACATATGCATATTCATCAAACCACATCTTTAGGCAAGGGCACCAAACGAATACTCCTTTCCGTTCAAATAACTGATCCAACTTTCTCGCACACAACTTTCCAAAGCTGAATATCCTCAAACCCACATTTCGCCTCAAACGCTCAAAAAGGCCATGAAGCAGAGTCGCAACATGTCTGCATATAATCCTGCCGCCCAATCGTAGATACATCATACTCGCCTTAAAGAGTGCCCGTTCTGTACTACTCAACTTTAACCAACATCCATTCCTCAATCCTTTGAGCAGTAGCCGACGCATATATTCATAGGTAACCTGAGAAACCAGCAACGATGAACCCGTGATAATATCTTCCCATATTCAACCTATAAACCCTATCTCAATGAGAAGGTGAAAAGATGGATTAGCATACATGCAAACATGAATTTTCTGTTTGGCTAGATAGACGATTGGTCTAATCATAATCTCTCAAATTCCGTTCACTATCTACATCCAGTGATCGAAACTAGTTTGAGAGACAAGTTCACATAGGATGACGTAGATGATGTAACAAGGAGTGAAGAATTTGGACTTCAGAAAGATTGTGAGAAGGATCCAGCGTATTATGGCGGAAGGGCAGCTTGAGGCTGTACTCCTGTTCAGGCCGGAGAACTCCGCATACGTTAGTGGTTATCTACCGGGAGGATTCATGACAGGCCCTGTGGTCGCTGTTGTCCCGTTGAATGGTGACCCGATTCTGGTAACCAACTTCTATGAGGAAGCCTTTGTCCACTCAATTTCATGGATAGAAAACATCAGAGTTTACCAGAGCTACAGGAGGGGTTCAAGAGTTGATGCTTTCTCAGAGGCCATCAAGGCTACAAGAGAGGTGATAGGTGAGTTGAACCTGTCTAGCGCTCCATTGGGGAGCGACACCTTAAGCCTTCAAATATCCGAGTCATTCAAGGGGAATAAGCTCACCGACATATCCAGATGCCTTACGCAGATGCAGGCAACAAAATCTGAAGAAGAAATCAACCTGGTTAAGGAAGCGGCTCACATAGCCGATGTAGGCCATGAGACGTTTCTTGAGTGTTCACAGGAGGACGTATCTGAAATAGAGGTTAGAGCAAAGGCGCAGCTTGCCATGTATGCAGAAGCGTTTAAGCTACATGCCCTAGGTGTCAGAGATGCACGGATTGGCGTTGTCGGAGCTGGACTTGGGTCTGGGAAATGGCCATACTGGTTTACGAATACGCCTACATCGAGGAGAATAAGGAGAGGCGATATGATCATTGCTGACGGAGGAGTCGTCCTCTGGAGTGGCCATAACTCGGATATGGCGCGCACAGCAATTGCTGGAGCGCCAACAAGCAAGCAGAAAGAAATGTATCAAGCAGTACTTGATGCCCTTGAAGCAGGAGTTAGAGCTACGAGACCAGGGGTAAAGGCATGTGAGATCGATAAGGCGATGAATGATGTCTTAGCCGAAGAAGGCTATGCCAGTTACACTACCCGTGTTTGGGGCGGCCATGATGTGGGCTTTGGCCCTAGAACATTTGACATAGCTCCGTTTGAGGAGAGGAGGGTCGAGTCAGGAATGGTTCTCTGCCTTGAACCAGGCTTGTATATACCAGACATTGGTGGGATACGTGTCGAAGACATGGTAGCTGTGAGAGACTCAGGAACGGAGATACTTACAAAATGCAGAAAAGACATTTTCTAGTATTCAGCTTTCCATAACATAATCTTTCTCGAGGACATTAAAGCGGAAGCAGGATAGAATCTATCAGGGAAGATAAGAAACTATTCGAGGAAATCTGACTCGTAAAGCGGCCCTAGAAAGTTTCGGATTCAAATCCTGAACAGGTAAATTTCCACATCGCTGCCAAAAAGCAGCATGCAATGGAGCAGTGACATCAATAAATATTTTCAAAGTCGCTGCCAATTCGGTGATTGAGCCTAGTCCTGATGCATTGATGATGCTGAATCAGAAGATTCGGAGCCAGATTCCTGTAGATATTTCTGCGCCAGCAAGGCCGCAAGAAGATGCGCTATCGTGGAGAAATAAAAGGGCACTTGAGGATTCAGATCATATAGGATCCCTGAAATCAAGACGCTAGCCGATGTGCCGACGCTGCTGGAGATGTTTACTACACCAAAGAACCTTCCTCTTAGCTTCGACGGGATAAAGTCCGCCATCAACGCTTGCAAAGCCACCATACGGGTCTTCAAACAAATCAGCCTAAGGCTTATTACAGCTACAAAAGAGAGATGGTCAGTGGCTACCGTTGTTAGAAAGGAAGAGAGCCCAAGCGCAACGAGTGAGACTAGAAAGACTGATTTCCGCCCATATCTATCGATTATCCATCCAATGGCGAAGACAGCCATAATAGAGGCTATCTGAGATATTGAGAGAACCTTCCCCCACTCAACTGTGGTAAGCTTCTTTATCTCGACGACATATACGGAACGTATCCGGTCATCAAAGTGGAAGAGAAACATGAATATGCCTGTCAATATGACCAACCGTCTAAAATCAGCATTCTCTAAAACAGATCGGTAGGCAACGCGCACCATATGAAGATCAGACACATCGCCTTCATTTCTTCTGTCTCGCAGCGTCTCCTCAAGAAACAACAGGCGGATTATTCCGGCTGAGAGCATACTAAGAAACAAGAGGAAGTATGCTATTCTTGTGTTAGTTAGGTCAATGCCCATCTTCGCCGATATGTCAACTATGAATAGACCGCCCAGTGCAGGAGCGATGAGCGCAGGTATCTGAGGCAGGTTGTTGAACAGGACAAAACCTCTGCCTCTCTGATCCGGCTTCACACTGTCAGCTTTAATAGCCTCGACTGCTGGCTCACTAAGCGTAAGCAGGGAAGTTAGAGAGACACCAAACAACAGCCAAACCCAGTTCGTTGCAAAGACATGTGCCAGATACCCAAAGGAGGAGACGACAGTTACCCATCCAATAAGAAGCCTTCTGCCTCTGGTATCTGCTACATATCCACCTAGGATCCTGAGGACTGAACCAAGCAGTGTCTGTAAGGATGTAATGAAGCCCAAAACCAATCCGCTTCCTCCTAGTGCGAAAACATACAGAGGCTCATATGTCAAAATCATCTGCTCAAAAAATGACCAGATTAGAAGGCTTAGAATCAGAACCCGTAGGTTACCTGTTAGAGGCGAGAACAATTCTCTAAGAACATGCATTAATACATCTAACACCTCAACAGATTTGAAAGTCACCATACGGCCATTAGACAAGCGCTACAGCTTTCAAAGTGACAGCGCTACGTTTCGGGAAATACAATCCTTCGCTCATAGGACATTGAAGT
>JAWBNY010000068.1:0-6696 GCA_038826985.1 Bathyarchaeia archaeon
TTTTAAGGGCGAGTTGCCAACCGCACCAGACCTCCAACTCAAGGATAATATAGAGGCATACTTTGACAGGAAGTTTTTTACTCTAAATACTGGACATGCTGTAGCGGCATACTTGGGTTACCTAACCGGCTATACATACATCTGGGAGGCGATGGCAGACTGGAAGGTGATGCAGATCGTGAAAGGATCTATGTGGGAATCTAGCAGAGCCCTGATAGCTGAGTATCCAAACGAGTTCAACGAAGATGAACAGAAAGAGTACATATCTAATCTCTTGGCGAGATTCGACAACAAAGCACTTAATGATACAATATATCGCGTCGGTAGAGATGTACCACGCAAACTGTCCCGCAACGACCGACTAATAGGTGCACTGCTTCTGGAAGCAAAACATGGCATTCAATCTCCATGCACCATACTGGGTACGGCAGCAGCAATGCTTTTCAGAGCAACGGACGAACACGGGAGACTATTCCCAGAAGACAAACGTTTTGTAGACGAAATCTACCCTAAAGGAGTTGACTATGTACTACAGAATGTATCCAAACTGGAACCAAGCAACGCTGCGGAGAAGAGGATTATGGAAAGCATAAAGAGAACTCACAAGCATTTGATTCAGAATCCTACTAACAGCTTTCTGTATGAGGAGCTAGCGAAGTCGTATTAAGAAGCATATATAATAACTTGAACGTTAATAAACCGCGGAGAAATGACCCAGTGGAAATGGAGTTTTAAGCTAGTTCTCAACTTGTCGAGTCAGATTCTTATGTTATGTTAATTGGGAATCCATTTCTTGACGCCTAATGTAGCTTGAAAAATGGATATAAGGCTCCAGAGAGAGTTGGGTATGGCTGTGTGACTTATGAAAGGAAAAATGCGAGCATCTGTAATGTATGGTATTGGGCAAGTTAAAACCGAGGAAGTAGATATTCCAGAAATCGGGAGTAGAGATGTTCTAATAAAGGTGAAGTTCTGCGGTATATGTCCTAGTGACATAAAGTACTACACTGGCGCTAGGAAGCCTGAAAGCTGGCCTACGATTCGGGGGCATGAATTCTCTGGTGAAATAGCTGAAGTTGGTAATGAAGTTAGAGGTTTTGAACCCGGAGAGCGGGTGGTTGGACATGGTCGAACACCTTGTGGTAGATGCTACTTTTGCCTGAGAGAGGGGCCAAATGTCAACTATTGTTTAAATCTTCAGACGGCTGGTAAGGAAAGCGGCGGAGGAACTGGAGCCTTCTGTGAGTATACTAGGGTGCATGCGGTATCCACATATAAGATTCCTTTCGGGGTCAGCTTGGAAGAAGCTGCCTTCGCTGAACCGCTCGCCTGCTGTCTCAATGCTGTGATGCGGTCGAAGATTATGGTTGGAGACACAGTTGCTGTGATCGGTGATGGACCAAATGGCCTCATAATCGCTAGGCTAGCCAAGATAATGGGAGCTGGAAAGGCGATAGCTATAGGCCACCACGACGAACGTCTTGAAGTTGCGAGAAGACTTGGAGTAGACTTCACGATAAATTCAGCTAAAGAAGACCCAGTTAAAGCTGTTAAAGGTTTGACAGATGGACGTGGCGCAGATTCCGTAATTCTAAGTGTTGACTCTCTCTCGGCTTTGAGGCAGGGCCTTGGAATAGTTAGGAAGGAGGGCTTGGTAAACTTCTTTTCAAGCTATCCTCCATTAGAAGTCCCAATTGACCCTAATGCTCTTTTGCATGCTCCTTCAATAAGCTTAGTGGGAACAAGAGACTTCCAGCCGATGCACTTTGTCAAAGGCCTCGAACTTATGGCTAACAAGAGCATAGACCTGAAGCAGCTTATAACGCATATTCTTCCCCTAGAGCGGACAGAGGAAGGGTTCAAGATGGCAACTGAGCGCAAAAGTCTGAAGATACTCATTAACTGTTCATAGGTTCAAGCTTTTTTAACTTTGTTGAAGCCAGATGTTTAAAGCCAAGAAACCAACGCTCACCCCTAATTTCCGTCTTAAATTTCTTAATATTAATAAACAGTCAACAAGACTTTTCGCTGGGATACAACATGAAAGTAAAGATTTCCCCTTCTATCCTTGCATCGGATTTTGCAGAGCTTGCACATGATATCAAGAGAGTCGAGGATGCAGGGGCGGATATGCTCCACATTGATGTAATGGATGGCCATTTTGTTCCAAACCTAAGCATCGGACCAGCCGTGGTTGAAAGCATCAGGGGTAGAAGCAGACTCTTATTCGACGTTCACCTAATGGTTGAAGAGCCAGATTTCTTCGTGCCTGCATTTGTAAAAGCTGGTGCAGACATGCTAACTGTCCACGCAGAGATAAGACATAGACTTTACAGCACAATATCTACAATCAAACGACTCGGCAAAAAAGTTGGTATCGCGTTGAATCCACTTACCACACTCAGCGCAGTGAAGTATATTCTACAAGACGTCGACATGATTCTTTTAATGACTGTTGAGCCAGGCTTTGGAGGACAGCCTCTTATACCGAACGTCATACCCAAAATTCGCAAGGCGAGGGAAATTATCGATGAAAGAAATTTTAGTACCGACTTGGCCGTGGATGGTGGAATAAACCTGCAGACAGCTTATGAGGTAGTGAAAGCTGGCGCCAATATCCTTGTTATGGGTTCTGCTATATTTCGAGAGAAAGACCCGGAGAAGCTGGTGGAGACCATAAGCCAACTGAAGATGCTTGGCCAAGAGAAGTTACCAACATCCACATAGTTGAACTATCGCCAACTTGTTCAGCTTAAATAAAACAATCCACAGTAAATATTGCGTTAAGGCTCTATTATACATCGTTGTCAGTTTAGTCGTAGAAATACTTGCAACATTAATGAAGCCTTAAATCAATGTTTGCCTATTCTAGAATTTAAGGTGACTCGATGAAAATCTTTATTGATACAGCAAATGTTGATGAAATCCGTAGGGCGTATGAGCTCGGAATTATCGACGGAGTTACAACAAACCCCACCCTTCTAGCAAGAGAAAAGAGAAAGTTCGATGACTTAGTACGGGATATTGCCAAAATAGCAGATTTCCCGGTAAGCATTGAGGCGGTCAGTACCGAAGCGGAGCCAATGATCAAAGAGGCACGCCAGATTGCCAGCATCGCTCCTAACATTGTTGTCAAGATTCCTATGACTGAGAATGGATTGAAAGCGGTGAAAGTTCTTAGTAAAGAGGGAGTAAAGACTAACGTAACGTTAGTTTTCTCAACTAATCAAGCTTTGCTTGCTGCAAAAGCAGGAGCAACCTATGTGAGCCCATTCATCGGAAGACTCGATGACCTCGGTCATGAAGGGATGCAGATAGTTCGAGAGATAGTACAGATATACAAAAACTATGGATTCAAGACTGAAGTGATAGTAGCTAGCGTTCGACATCCTATGCATGTCATAGAGGCTGCTATGATTGGTGCACACATCGCCACGATACCTCCGAATGTGCTCAGGCTGATGATTGCGCATCCTATGACCGACATAGGCCTCCAACGGTTCTTAGAAGACTGGAAGAAAGTTGCGCAAATACAGTAGTCGACCTAAAGCTACCCCCTAGCACCTTAATAATGTTTGCAAAGACTATTCAACGAGTTACAATAGTGCTTTGTGAAAACCTGTAGGTGAGAAACCTGTTGAGTGAAAGAAGGGGTCTTTCCATAGAGGAGCTTAATGCAAAGGCTAGAATGTTCAGACGGCAGATACTGGAGATAACCTTTGCCGCAGGATCTGGCCACCCAGGAGGATCACTGTCGTCAATAGACATTATCACTGCATTGTATTATAACGTGCTAAGAGTGGACCCAAAGAATCCAAACTGGCCCGACAGAGATCGATTCGTTTTGTCTAAAGGACATGTCTGCCCAGCTTTGTACGTAGTACTGGCTGACCTCGGCTTCTTTCCAAAAGAAGCTCTGATGACACTTAGAAAATTGGGTAGTATCCTGCAAGGTCATCCAGATATGCATAAGACTCCTGGTGTTGAGATGTCGACTGGTTCTTTAGGACAAGGACTTTCCGTGTCCTGCGGGATGGCGTTGGCTGCGAGACTGGATGGAAAGAGCTACCGAGTATATTGTTTGATGGGTGACGGAGAAATTCAAGAAGGTAATATCTGGGAAGGTGCGATGTTGGCAGCTCATAAGAAACTCGATAATCTTACAGCTATTCTGGATCGTAATCGTCTGCAAATAGATGGAAACACGGAGCAAGTGATGTCCTTAGAACCATTATATGACAAATGGAGGGCCTTCGGTTGGAATGTTCTCGAAATTGACGGCCATGACATGTATCAGATTCTTGACGCCTTAGACCTAGCGAAGAGGACGAAAAATAGACCAACAATAATTATAGCAAACACCATTAAAGGCAAGGGCGTATCTTTCATGGAGAATCAGGTTGGATATCATGGACGTGCACTGACTAAGGATGAGATGACCAAGGCTATGGAGGAGCTGAAGTAGAGAGGAATAGACATGAGTACGATAAGAGTGGCAACAAGAGATGCGTATGGAAAGACTCTCGTAGAACTTGGAAGAACCAACAAAGACATAGTTGCGCTTGACGCTGACCTCGCAGAGTCAACACGCTCCGCATGGTTTGGACATGAGTTTCCAGACCGGTTCTTCGACGTTGGGATCGCTGAGGAAAATCTGATCACAGTGGCAGCTGGTTTGGCAACGTGTGGGAAGATACCATTTGCCAACACCTTCGCGGTCTTTGCTACAGAGAGAGCATACAACCAGATCCGTCAAGTAGTAGCCTACACTAGCCTCAATGTGAAGATTGTAGCCTCACATGGAGGAGTAACAGTCGGAGAAGACGGTACATCACACCATGGTATCTTCGACATTGCGTTGATGCGTATACTACCGAATATGACTGTGGTTGTGCCCGCAGACGGAACTGAGACGGTCATGGCAACACGGGCAATAGCAGCTCATGTTGGACCGGTATACATGCGTACAGGAAGAGCTGCTGTTCCACTGATATATGAGGAAGGTTTCAAGCTAGGTGGAAAACAACTTGAGTTCAAACTTGGTAAGGCAGTCACGATCAAAGAAGGTAAAGACATGACAATAGTGGCGACAGGACTTATGGTCTCCGAAGCTTTGTCGGCTGTAGAACTGCTTTCCAAGGAGGGGATCAGCGCGGGTCTTATAGATATGCATACGATCAAACCTTTAGACGTTGAAGCAATCTGCTCCGCTGCTCAAACCACAGGTGCGATTGTGACAGCTGAAGAGCATACAGTTATAGGAGGCTTAGGCAGCGCGGTAGCTGAGGCTCTTTCTCAAAGGGTACCTGTCCCGATAGAAATGGTTGGAATTAAAGACGTCTTCACAGAGTCTGGTTCAGCCTCTGAACTGCTCAAGAAATACGGTCTGACAGCATTTGACATAGCTTCAGCGGCAAAGGCTGTACTGAGAAGGAAGAAGTAGTCCATTACTCACCTAAACCTGCTTTTTCTATTAATCTTCTTAAGGTCCTTGTTGTAGCTATGCTACCAAGTTCATATAGATTGAACCACCTTGCCTCTCTTACATCTGTAGCCGCTGCTAGACTGCCTCCTACAGGGTGGCCTAGAAACTCAACCAAAACGTAATGAAAGCATATGACTCCTTTTTCATCGTAAATTATGTTATCGAGTACGTCAAGGAGACGGTCAAACTCGACATCGATGCCTGTCTCCTCCCTGATCTCTCTTTTCGCCCCCTCTCTTACAGTCTCGCCAAGCTCAAGAACACCTCCAGGAACTGACCACAGACCTTTACCTGGCTCATTTTCTCTCTTGACCAACAACACCTTGTCCCTGTCAACTATCAGCCCACCTACACCAACTATGGGGCATGAGGGATACTTTCTCTGTATATTTGCCATCTTATCAATAAATATCCCATATTGTCTGTTTAAATATTGACGTCACTAACATTGAACCATGCATACTGTCGAGGCCCCAAAAGATTCCTTGGTAAGAAACGCCTTCCATAGAAAGGCTACAGGATGGATTCAGGGTTACAGTGAAACCTAATAGTACCACATAGGTCTGTGGAAGCTGAGTCACCTTGTCCCTGTCTAGGTCTTTGTTGGAGTTCACAATTCTGACTTTGTGTATAGCATACACAGTGGTCTATGGACACAGGTTGTTACAAGGTGACTTCTCACCAATTGTTTTTATCTACATCTTCTCTAGCGTCGGGGTTGCCATCTGGCTATACAAAATCAGGCGTGAAGAACTCAGGCAACAAAATGAGCAAGCCTTCCGTTTTAAAGCAACCAATAGTAGGGCTAAACACTATAGCCAGATGGTTGAAGAAAAGGAGACCAAACTTAGAGAACTTATTGAAAAATACAGAAGAGGAGAAATAAGGGAGACAGAGTACTCCACTCAAAGGAGGAAAATAGAAGAAGAGATTAGTGAGTTTACCAAGTTGGATACAGCTGTTTTCGAGGCAAAGCAGAGAATCTTAAAGGAACTTGCACGAAACAGTAGGGTTAGTATGCGTTGTCTGCTTAAGACTATAGGTAATCCGACTATTCTCGAAGAGGCTATAGCTGAGCTGCTCGAGGAGGGCTTACTCAAACAAACAGGTCCTGACGAGTACCGCTATAACTACTCCAATTTTGGCATATAATACTTAGCGGAGTCCATTCTAGCCGAGTCCACAACATGAATTTTGAAAAATGGAGGATG
>JAWBNY010000069.1:0-6680 GCA_038826985.1 Bathyarchaeia archaeon
TCTAGCTTATTTTTAATCTGAAATATGGCGCCGGGGGAGGGATTCGAACCCCCGTAGGCCAGAGGCCCACTGGCTCTCGAGGCCAGCGCAATTCCACTCTGCCACCCCGGCTCCATCCGCTACATATGAGAGGAGACGTTAAAGCGTTTTTACCAGAAGAATTCGACAACGCATCGGAAGAAGGCGTCCACGTCTAGGCTTGTTAATGAACAGGCCACAAACAGGAGGGAACTAAACGTACGCATAGAGAATAAGGTCAACTGACATCTAGACATTATATTAATTATTCCCAGAATAGTCCAGTAAAGCAACTAAAATGCACATTGAACACGCTGTATTACAAAAGTGCGCTTGGGAAGAAGCACTTCACTCCTTTCTTCTTCAGTCGTTCATCCCAGACGCTCAGAATCCTAACTGCCTCACATGCAACGCGTGCTGCATCCATCTCACCAGCACCCTCCTCGAAGACGTTATGTACTCTATCCGCATAGACTGCACATACAGCACCAGCACGCAGCTTGAGTAGAGAACTCACTACAAAGAGAGTAGCACACTCCATCTCAATGTTTAGAACTCCTAGTCTTTGAAGACGCTCGATAAGCCCCATTCGACTATGTAATGGGCCAATAGGTCTCTCTTGACCAGCATAGAAGTCAGACGTTGTGGCCGTTACTCCAACATGGTATCGTACACCAAGACTTTCAGCTGCTTCTATGAGGGCTAGAAGCACTTCGTAGCTAGCAAACGCTGGAAACCCCAGTTCAGCATATGATAGCCCTGTACTGTCCAGACGGACGGCTGCGCCGGAAATTACCAAGTCGCCGCAACGGATACCCTCCTGGATTGCGCCTGTGCTGCCGACGCGAATTATAGTTTGAACTCCGATATCTGAAGCTTCCTTAACCACTATAGCCATCGCCGCAGGGCCTATCCCACTAGACAACGCGGATATAGGGATACCTTTGTACGTACCTGTGTGTGTTCGAAACTGTCTATGATATGCCACCTCCCTACGGTCTTCCCAAAGACTGGATATCTTAGAAACCCGTTCAGGGTCTCCTGGCACAAGAAGGTAGGGCGCTAGATCACCGGGTTTGCAACGAATATGGTACTGAGTCCCTTCTCCGATAGTAGGTCTGTCAGCTGAGGGCAACGGTTTGCTCCCTAAACAGTTAAAGAAAAGTGTCAGTTATAACAATTGCAGAACACATGGATGGTTTGATGCTGAAGGCGGAGATACTGGCTGTTGGAGACGAGCTCTGCTACGGCCGCGTATATGACGTGAATTCTTTCTGGATTGCCGACCAGTTGACTAGGCTAGGCGTTCTAGTCCAACGCATCACATGTGTGCGAGACGATGAAGAAGATATAATTGACGCCTTGAAGAGTTCGTTGCCCAGGGGCTCAAATTATGTATTCATCACCGGAGGATTGGGCCCAACAGAGGACGACAGAACCCTAGCAGCATTGTCAAAGTTCACAGGTAAACGAGTTGTAGTCTCTGAAGCAATCTTGAGGGTACTCAGCGAAAGAAGGAAGATCCCTTACAGTGCTTTTCAGCCACATCACCTTAAGATGGCCAGCACACTTGAGGGGGCAGAGTGCCTTCCAAACCCGGTCGGCTGGGCCCCAGTCACGATACTGAACGTTAACCATTGTACTGTATGTGTGTTGCCTGGACCGCCAAATGAAGCCCAAGCCTGCTTCAATGAACATATAGTAGGTAGAATAAGAGCTACAACGAAGCAACGTAGCCTAGCCAGACGCGTCAAAGTCAATATGTATGAGAGTGAAGTGACTCCAATACTCAAGAAGCTCTCAACGGAGATAAAAGGGTTATATGCCAAGCCTTTGGTCAGCGAGGGGAGCCGTGAACGAGGACTCCCAATAGAGATAATCACATTCGGAGACACTGAAGCGCTCTGCAAAGAGAAGTATGACATGGTTTTTCATAAACTGAAGGAGCTTATTGAAAGTAGGGGGCGAGAAATAATTGAAGCACAGTTTTGAAGTCTAGCAACCTAAAGCAGGGCAGTGTGAACTATCGTAATTCTGAAGATACCTCTGCGATAGCTGACTCTAAGATAAATAGAGCGGAGTCTATTAAATCTCGAGTTATCGTAAGAGGAGGACATAGCCGTAACGTCGACTTGCCTACTGTCTGAAACAGGATACCCCGTCTCCAACTATTCAACATAACCCGTCTTGCGGCTTCAGCATCTGGCTCCTTCAGCTTAGAGTCTTTGATAAACTCGACACCTAATAGAAGGCCTTTCCCTCTTACGTCACCGACTATTGGGTATTTCTCTGCGATTTCGCGAAGGCGACGGAGAATGTAATGTCCTTGCCTAGCCGCATTCTCTAATAGATGCTCTTCCCGTATGGTTTGAATAGTCGCGATCGCTGCTGCACATACCAAAGGATTCCCGCCAAGAGTACTATAATGTGTATCAGCCTCTAAGTTCATTACGTCTGCTCTTCCCACTACAGCGCCTGCGGAGAGGCTAGATGTCAGTGAACTCCCAACACATACAAGGTCTGGTAATGTTTCCCAGTTCTCAATAGCGAACCATCTACCCGTCCTCCCGATACCAGTGAGCACTTCATCGTCAATAAGGAGGAGATGATTTGCCCTAGCCAACTTTACAAGCTTCTCGAAGAAACCCTCAGGAGGAACAATGCATCCTTCGCCCTGTATTGGTTCAAAGATTATGCATGCAACCTCCTCGCAAGGAACGACTTTTTCTAAGTAATCACTTAACATATCGATACATAGGCAACCGCAGCCCGGATACTCCTGACCAAATGGGCAACGATAACAATACGGATAGGCAAGTCTAACAACGTTAGGTATGCTGGGAAAGAACCGCTTGTGTATATAACTCGAACTTGAGAGGCTTAGCGCCCCTAAAGTTCGACCATGAGAAGACCCTAGGAAAGAGAAGTAAACGTGCCCTCTTGTATGCCACGCAGCTATTTTTATCCCTGTTTCCACAGCCTCCGAGCCACTGCTACAGTAGCATACATTTCTGTTACCTATGCAAGGCACTATTTTAGTTAGAAGCTCTGATAGTTTCGCCACTTTTTCGCTATATGCTGAACAGTATCCAAAACTCATACTCCTCTCTAATTGTGCTCTTATAGCCTCAATAACTCTAGGATGGCCATGGCCGGTAGAAGTCACACCAGATGCGGAAGTGAAGTCAATAAACTCATTACCGTCTACATCCTTCACGATACATCCTTTAGCTGAGTCGATTACAAGAGGGTACAGATGCTTCGCTGACTTTGAAAGGAGTTGAGCACCAAGCTGAATTACATCGCGCGCAACAGGCCCCGGGGGGATAACGACCATCTTTGGATAGGCCCTATCCGGAGATACCCCGGTCATAGATAACACAGCCGACGTTACTTTTGAGTACCAGAGCTATGCTTTGAGATCACGATCTCTATCATTGAGGTGCTCCCATTCACGTTACCAGGTTTTTTAAACTCCTGTGTACCAATGCTTATCTTCTCGACTGTCAGATCCTTGACAAAAGCCTTCTTGAGCAACTGCACAGTATCAACTGCACGGGAGATGGCTGAGCCCCTTGCACGTACTACAACGCAGGGTCTTCCCTCATTGAAGAGAGTTAAGCATGCTAAGACATAGTTCATTAAAGGCTTCTTCCCGACTAGGACAACGCTATCTGTAGCAGATTCTGTAGAAAATCTTTTTTCCATATGGTCGACCTCGCTACGATATTTATCGGCGTAATATAAGGCTTGGTCTTGATAATGCTACAGAATGGCGAAAAGTAAGAGTGAGGCCATGATAGCTGGCAGGAAAAGAAGTATGGCTAGACGCTTACTCAAGCTCATAGCTGAACCAACTAAGATACTGATACGTCTTAGCTTAGTTTCGCCAATTACACGCACTCTAGGAATAAGGCAACACTTATATCCAATGGAGGATGCGGTTTCGTTGTTTCGTGCAGCAATAACACATTCCCTAACATATAAAAGGAATCTTTCTTGGTCAATAGACTCTCCAACAGGACTATATCCTCTGTCAACTGTAGTAACCGCATTGACCACATGCGTATCTGTCGTCATAATCTCTGCATCGTGTAAAATGTCACTTAAAGACTCAAGGATCCTCTCACGAAGACCGCTAATCATGTTATTACCGTCAACAACTATGTATGCAGTCTCCTGTCCATTGACGTTAATTACTGCAACGGCTATTCCACCTGGACCAACACCCTGTTCTACGCCAAACTCCTGTGGCACTATCCGAGCTGCACCTAAAGTGAAGGGGTATCTTGGCAACTTTAGAGCTGAGTCAATCGCAGATACTGCTGCTGATGCTAAATCGTCTAGCTGGTTATCTGTGAGAAAGGGGATCTCGCCTGAACACCCTATACTGTTATGAGCATCAATAAGTACGACTTCATGAGCGCCTAGAGCTTTCCCTTTCGTGATTATGTTATCTCCAACCTCAAAAGGTATGTCCTCCATACTTGCTGGTGCACATGTCACGGTTACCAAAGCCGTATCTCCAAGAAACTGACAGGTAGCTGATGCAGAGCCTGAGCGTACTCGGACCATTTCTGAAGCTACATTCAAAGTATCCGTAAAACTAGCTGCTTGAGACAGAGAAGCGAGAACTAGGTCTCTATATTTCCCAGAAGTCAGGTCAAGCTCATGTCCAGATGCTCCGTGAGGAACCATAACAACCGCAGAACTCTTCGCCTGTAAGGTCTGTTGAATCTCCCATGGCAGGTTACTGCTCCCTATGTTCCGAAAAGGCCCTGGATGGATGTCCGGAACCACCATGATCGCTTTAAGGCTACCATTTCCCAGAAAGCCAAGCAGCCTTACTGTTACATCGGCCTCCTCACCTAGAGCATCAAAATATTCCTCCAAAGGAGCAGTTAATCCTACCAACCAGTTAGCCAAGAAAGCTTTGAAAAGGTCTACTGCTCCTATACCGATAAATGACTTTCCATGTGTATTAACTATATAAACAAACATTAGGGCTGCACCTATTAGAATGGATATCACAGTCACCATTACCAATATCTGCTGACATGTTGGAGCAAACCACCTAGTTCCAATAAGACCAGAAAGTAGAGGAGGTAGAAGAGATGCAAAGTAAAGTCTCCTATTATCCAAAGTGCTAACACATTTGAGCACAAGCACTCGAAACTGACATGCAACACAAACTCCCAAAAAGAAGCCTTGCGTAAGCCAAAAACGCTCAGTAAAGACTCGGCTCAAAGAAGAGATATTTAGAATCATAACCTGAAACAGAGTGGCCACTAAACTTAAGGCAGCTATTCTCCTCAAATCAAGAACTAGACTCTTGATGATGTATCGTGAGATTAGGAAGTCCAGCATAAATGTCGGCAATATAAAGACCATAACCGCGAAGAGAAGACCGTCTATCAATCCCTTTACAGAGGGATATATGACAAGGAATGCGAGTAAGCTTCCTAAAGCTGCCTCACATACCGTCAAAATCAGTATGTTAGGGTAGGAGGGGAATTTGAAGAGTCTCCTGTAATAGCGAGCCGCATCTATGAGGTAACTATGCCTGCCATTCTTTAAATTGAGCACCTTAGCTGTCAGCCAGATGCTATCCTCCTAAACGACAGCTTTCTTGTGTTAAAGCATTTACAATAGCTCTTTCCTGAACCTACCATCGTCTGTCGACTCAACGGGATCAAAGGAGTTCTAAACCAGCCTAATAGTATGATGGAGCCTCTCTTGTTAAGCTCCACTTTGTAGATATAATTCATATTTTTAAGACAAGCCAGAGTAGAAGTATTTTAGGTTAGTTTTGAAACAGGTTCAGATCGGCTGGGAGCAAGGTCTCGTTATTGCGGTAAACAACAAAGTACTTGTATTCGATTCAAAAAAGAACGATACAGCTAGGTCTGCTAGATTTATATCACATGCCCACTACGACCACCTATGCAACTTTAGAAATTGCAGCAACATAGCGGCTACGCGTCAAACAATCGAGATAGTTAGTTCGACAAAAAATCTCAAGGAGAACTTGTTTTCACAATACGATATAGGACAAACAGTAAGGTTTGATGACGTTGAAGTAACCATCCATGATGCCGGTCATATTTTAGGTTCTGCCCAGTTCTCAATATATACGTCTACAAAGACGATAGTATACACAGGAGATATTAATTGCCGAGATATGTTCACAACAAAGGCTGCAGAAGAGGTTGAGTGCGACGTCCTTATTTTGGAAACTACATATGGACATCCTTTCTACATATTTCCAAACCTGTCGCAAATTTCTCTTGAAATGGTGAACTGGACAGTAAAAGAGATTAGAAGAGGAAAAACTCCTGTCTTCAAAGTCTACTCATGTGGAAAACCTCAAGAAATAATCCGAATGTTCAACATATTTACCAACATACTGGTTGTGACGGACCAAAAAATAACAGCCACAACCAACATCTATACAAAGAATCATATACCTCTCAGTTTCTTAGGCTCGCATACAATGGATGGGAAAGAGGCTTTAGCGTCGGGTGAAGCTGTCTTCATAACGTCAAAAGAAGTGCCACCTATCGTAAGGAAGCCTGTCATTGCATCTGCAACAGGATGGGCTCTTAGCGGTTGGAGAAAGGAAGAGCCTATAGCGTTCCCATTGAGTTGCCACGCGGATTTTG
>JAWBNY010000070.1:0-6628 GCA_038826985.1 Bathyarchaeia archaeon
TATGGTTATCTGGAATTGCACTCTAGCATTAGGCTCTAAGACGGATACTCTAAGAGGCGCAGTCTCGAAGTTCCATCCACTCGTTAAGTATGTGGTCACAACCTCAACGTTTGTTAAAGGCGAATAACCTGTGTTCCTTATCTGCGCGGTCAACGACTGTCTAGATCCGGCTTGGATGGAGAGGTATATTGTCGATAAGTCTAGGCTGATTCCATATGAGCCGCTCACAACGGTCTCAAGAGTTGCATTTGCACTTGTGCGTTCCGAGCTAACCTCTATGGGTACTCGATATGTCCCAGGTGGGCAGTTAATCGAGGGGGTGACGAACACATTTATCGTCTCAACACCGTCAGCGGCGATCAGAAGGGATCTTATTTCTTGGCCATCTTGGGTCTTGAACGAAATCTGCCACCCAGTCGGGGCCTCTTCAGCAGATAGCGTGAAAACTTCCTCGGTCTGGCTGAAGCTTCGTATCGAGATAGGGAACTTCACCGTTGCACCTTGGGTTGTTACTTGAGAAGGATACTTTGACTTTATTTGAATAGAACCCGCATATTCTCTAACCATGATTTTCAGACGTAAAGTAGCGTTTACATCTTTAGAGGTAGCCTTCAACACAAACTCGTTCAATCCGAGTTCTGCCTGCCTATCGATCTCTACATCGACCGTTATTCCTATACTCTTTCCCGGTTGCAACTGGATCTCATTGACCAGAGCCTTTTCAGAGTTCTTGATATAACAGCGGAAACCTTTAGGAACTGATTCCAATGACAGGCCTAGGCGGAGGTCGGAGATGAACGGGTTCTGAACGGTGCATTGAAAGCTCACGGTTCCTCCAAGGTAACCGGATACGCTTGGATACTGGCAACTGAGCACAGACTCCTCCCCCTCCGTAACGATGATGGTGACCATCTGGCTAACGTTTATTGAACCGGCTGCTGTCAAGGTTAAGAGATTTTCCCCAGATGCACCAACTGGAACGACTACTCTGAGTTTCAGCTGGATAGTTGAGCTTGGATAAAGTCGAAGTCCAGTTAAGGGTGTATTCTCATCGACTATCTTTACATCCCAGCCGCTTGGGCAGCTGACTAATAGGCTACATTCTTCGACCTCGTCCTTTCCGACATTGCTCAGCGTAAATGGTAGATCAAGCCTCGTTCCCGGAGCTGTTTCTCTACTTGTAACCGTCATAGTAAGCTTTAGCGACGGAGAAAGTTGTACATCCCCAAGGTTTATAACATCTTTTCCAGGCCATGTGATACTTAGCGTTTTCGAATAGGTGACGTAGCCTTTTTTCTTGAATATGACAAGGTAGTTACCTGTAGGCTCCCCTTCTGAACGGAAATAAAGGTGGAAGACACCCTCCTCATCCGAGTATGCGTTGGATATGAGCTCTGTTCCCGAGGAGTCGTAGAGGTTAACAATCGCTTCTGATAGTTTGTTTCCTCTATCGTCAACAGTTCTTCCACTAATTTCGATTGTGACAATCACCCCTGAAGCGAGGATATTCTGCGAAACTAATTGAATCGTAAACAGTGCAACTAATATTGACATGAATATGCGCATCTTAAAGGGGAAGCTTGTTCTCTTCATTTATAATCCTCTCCAACGTTAAGCTACCGTATCTCTTCACGTGTAAACCTTATGTAGCATACAGCGAAAACCATGCACAGCAGAGCTAGCAGATAGATGATGTTCGGAAGCGCTGTTAGCGTAGCTTGCTGTAAACTGATAGGTATTGTAGTAATTGACCTTGATCCTTGACCTGACTGTGTAGGAATGAACTGGATTCTGCTAGTGGTCAGGATCGTAGTAACGGCTGTTCTGAAGCTTTCCGATGGAGATATAGACGAGATTAGTCTAGTAAGAAATTGGGCCTGTTCCCCGAATCTGATAATGGTTGGAGTACCCTGTCCTCCTGGAGATGTTGCTCCCATTCCAGCTCCGATTCCTTGTCGACCGAAAGTTGGTGGATACACTATTGTTGATATCGTGAATGCTAGATTGGGAATCAGGAAGGAGCTTGCAAGCCAAAAGATCATGGCGCCAAGAAGCGATGTTGAAGGTTCAGAGAAAACTATTGAAAATAGAAGACCTATCCCGAGGAATAGGGTAAGATATAGTATCGACATACCTAGGAATAATAGAAGTCGCAATCCACTATCTGGGGATAAAGGTACACCTGTAATTGCAACAAATGTGCCTACCCCAGTTATAAACGCCGTTACGGCAACTATTATCATGACACCTAAGCCTCCCAGAAACTTGCCGATGAGTACAGTATCCCTGTAGATTGGATATGATAAGAGTACTTTCAAAGACCCACTGACCTTCTCCCTGTTTATGACGTCGAAACTCAAGGCGACAGCGAGTATGCCTCCTACCGTAGATATGTTGTTGACCATCTGCGTAAGCGCTGTTGACAGGTTCACTACCCCAGACTCTGGAGATGAAGTGAACGTTTCTGCACCTTGGATTGCGGACACAAGAACTATTATTAGTAGAGTGCCGAATATCAGGAGGAATTTTCGACTTGATATGTGGTCAAGAAATTCTTTCTTTGCGATGACAATAAGGCCCGGCATCTAGACTCCCTCATAGAAGCGGATGAACACGCTCTCTAGGCTTGCATCTGGGGAGGCGTTCACCTTTGCGATGAGGTTAGGGATAGTGTCAAGAGCTACCACTTTACCCTGATTCATGAAAGCGACCCTGTCGCATACGTCCCTAACCTCATGAAGAAGGTGAGTACAATAGATGACGGTCTTCCCATGTGTCTTTGAAAGATCCTTGATCAGCCTCCTTACCGTCATCGACCCTTCCGGATCCAGCCCGAGTGTAGGCTCATCATAGATAAGGATCTTTGGGTCTCTCATTAACGATTGAGCTATCCCAAACCTCTGCTTCATACCTCTAGAGTACTTACCAAGCTGCGTTTTCTTCCACTTGCTCAACCCAACCTGTTCAAGTAGTTCATCGATTCTCCTCTCTATGACTTTGGGAGGAAGCTGTGCAAGCTCACCGAAGTATCTCAGATTCTGCTCCGCTGTAAGGTTACTGTAGTAGTCTGCCTGTTCAGGTAGAAGCCCGATGGAGCGCCTAGCCTCAAGGGGTTGTTCCAAGATGTCATAACCAGCTACCGTGGCTGTCCCCTCTGTAGGCGCTATTAGGCCAGCAAGCATCAAAATCGTCGTAGTCTTTCCAGCCCCATTAGGGCCAAGTAACCCTAATATTTCGCCTTCAAGAACATCGTAGCTGACATGGTCAACTGCTACAAAATTGTTGTACTTCTTCGTTAGGTTGGATATTCTTATGATTGCTGGCAATTGTTCTCCTCGGCTTAAAGGGCTAGCTCTAAATTCCAAGCATATAAGATTATTCCAGAATTATACCAAAATCTTATTTAAACATCGGATTATGCCATTAATGTTCAGAAACAATTTCAATCAGCGTCTAGATGATGAAAAAACTTATAATTATGTTTTTATAAAATTACAACAACGTTTTCAAAATTTTCAGGTGATTTGAAGTGAACATTAGAGTGCATGTTTTCAAGAGCCCGTTGTATGCTTCTAGGATTCTAGTTTCTGTCCTTATCATTTTCTCTCTCGTTCTAGGCATCTTCTCTCCCTGCATCATTGTTTATGGCCGAATATTCAGTGGTAAGGTCGACCTAGGTGATCCTAGAACAGTCAGCCCTGGAGGATATATAGTCATCAACACATGGCCTATTCCACCCGATGCTGGTGGAGGAACCATCTACTTCTACTTGAGTAAGAACGACGATGCTGAAATCTCAAGCGGTGATGCCCTGATCAAAACTATCAAGAGAGTTGATGTGAAAGCATCAACAACTGTCAAAGTTCCTACGCGTATCAGCGCAGGTGAATACAGTGTCAAGATGACGGATATTGCAAAGGTTGGCTCCCAATGCTTAGTCTCCGATTCAAAACTGATTATAGTCACCGCAGATTTGCCTGAAGTCAACGTGAACCCTAAGTCTGGCATCGTCGGATCAGAGATTAAGGTTGAAGGTAAAAACATAGGGCAGAAATATGATGTTGCTAAGCTTTACTGGAACGACTACAACAGGATGTTGGGAGAATACGTAGTCACTGACGGAAGGTTCACGGCTGACCTGCAGGTTCCAAATGGTTTCATGGGCCCTAATGAGATCTTGGTTCTACTCTATGATTCAGATGTCGATGGATACTTTGGAACATACATCTCCTTCAACGTGGAGCCTTCAATCACAATTATCGCACCTGTGGAACCCAGCATAATGGCAAATGTGATGGATCCTCAAGACGTGATTATGAATTGCCAAGGCTTCCCCAAGGGTACAATAGGTAAAGACACAGTAAAGTATCTCTTGAAAGACATTTCAACAGGTATCATAATTGACACTTTAGACTCGGTAAATGAAAAGACTGCTGTGGCTGATACCTCCGGTTTCGAGGGAACAATTGAGGCCTTCAAGACAACGCTCAAGAATGTTGGCCCAGGAGTGCTCGACATTAGATTCCAAGTCGATACAACAGTCTTCACTCTGAAAGATATCCTACTTTCGTCAAAAACTGGTCAACCAGGAGAGTTCAAGGCCAAAATAAGTACTACAAGTGGCAAGATCGGAGACACCGTCAGAGTTGTTGGCCTGAACTTTCCAGCAGGGGTCGCTGTAAGTGTTGAGTTTGAAGGATATATAACAAAGACGTTCGAGGCTGGGTTCTCTGATAAAAACGGCGGCTGGACGTCAGTCATATCGCTACAAGACATGCCTGGGGGAAAGTACACCGTAAGAGTGAAGGATCTAGATAACAGCCGCCACAGGAGTGTCGGGACCTTCGAAATCTATCCTACCGTAAAACTTCCAGAGAGCGCAGGTGTGGGAGACCTGATAGATATCTGTGGAGAAGGCTTCCTAGGCGGGTCCACGTATAACTTTGTAGAAATTGGTGGGCAAAGGATTAGTGTCGACATTAAGGTTGGGTCTGACGGAATATTTGATGCTTCAGAGATTAGGATTCCTCATGTAAGTGGAGGTGGACTAAGCGTAGCAGTCAAGATACTTGGGTACGACTGCGATGGAAAACCAGTAACAGTAACAGCATCTATCGTCATAGAGCCTAGAGCTGTTTCACTTCAAGTTCTTTCACCAAGTGGAGCTTGGAAAGACTACGCTGGACAAGCAATTTTCTCCGGAACACCTATGAGATTCATAGGTACTGGATTCAGGGCTAAAGAATCGGTGAAGATTGGTTTGAGCAGCAGCGAAGGCGTACAGCAATATGCTACTCTTATATCCACCAAGTCGGAATCGAACGGTGACCTCGAGGTAATCTTCCAGATCCCAGTTGGAAGCTATTTCAGTAGACAAAACGAGTGGACAATTACTGTAGCAGGCGCCACCAAGAACAATAGGTGGACAGGACAGTTATGGACAGAAGACCTGAATAATGCTGAAGCAAAGCTTTATTTTGGCCTCCAGAAGGATGGTACACTCACAAACGAGGTCAAAGAAGGAGCATCGATAACAGTTATTGGAACAGGCTTCCAAACAAGCAGTCTTGTATTAAGGTTTGGTGATCAAGAAGTAAAAAGGGTCACAGCCAAATATGGCTACTTCAAAGAAACAATAAAAGTGCCAAAGGTGGGAAAAGGCGCATTTCGGCTCTCTGAAGACGTAACGGGTGTGCAAAGCCTTATTGTCTTTGTAGGCATGTCTGCTGTTTTCCTTAACGCACCATCTAACACAGTTTACTTCGTGTTTACCGACCCAACCTACATCCTAGGAGAAGAATCAACACTTGACCTAATATCAGGTGGAATAATCTATGGCCTATGCACCAACACTCAAAACCTAGGCTTCAACACTACAAGTGGCTGGATACTTCCAACCGGTGCAGTTAACCACACAACGATACATGGGGCTTGGGTTATAATGGTGGGAGGCCCACTGCATCATGTTAGTGTTCACTATTACGAGAGTACAGGCGTGGCGCCAATAAAATATTCAGACAATGCAACGCATCATATGTTTCTAAACGAAGCTGTTGTTGCCTCCTTGCCCAAATCAGTTGTAGCTACAGGACATGAGGACATGTTCTTGATTGAGACATTTACCGATGGAGACAACATATTCTACGTCCTATACGGTTTCAGCTGGAAAGGAACTTTTGCAGCAGGTATATACTTTAAGGAGGTAATGTCAAGGAATCTTAAAGGCTACAACAAAGCTTTCTACATATTCCACTGGGTGGATGGTCCAAACCAAGACGGAATTCCGCAGAGCCCGGAGATCTTGGAGATAGTCTCAGAATGAGGGCTCCCTTTTGGCTCTGGTTGGGTTAGCAAAGACCCTATAAGAGTTCGAGTCAATAGCACGGCAACGCCTCTCTGACAGAGTGAGCTCCAATTTTTTCTGTGTAATGTACTTTCACCCACCTAAAGGCATGTTTTAGACAAATTGGCGGCTGAGGAAGAAAAATCTCACATACTCTAACTTTCTAGTACCGTTCTGAATGATGTCAAAAATTTATAGACCGAGCCTAAAGAATTGAGCATGGGCTGCTCCGCTATGCCTTTGAGAATATGGAAAACTTGTACGTCTATAGTGAATTCCAATGTC
>JAWBNY010000071.1:0-6592 GCA_038826985.1 Bathyarchaeia archaeon
GTATACATAACAGCCTTTCTACGAAGCAATACAAGCGACTTGTAGGCGAGCAGCTATCAGCCTTATCACTAATTGCAGGCGCCGGAATTATATTCCTTACAGGTAACTACACTTTTACAGGTCTAAGCTTATTTGGGTACATCCTCATCTTTGCTGGACTGAGCATGCTTTTGGCGGTACAGAAACTAATCGGGCTCCTCCAGATTACCACGCTCTTGAGTAACATCATCTCTTTTGTAAGGATCATGGCGATAAATATCTCATCAGGATGGATGCTCAGAACATTCATACTCATAGGTGAGATGGTAGGTAGTGTCGATGTTTTTGGTCCAATTCTAATGGCTGTCATCTTGACAATTTCACATCTCTTCATAGTCTTCATCTTCTCGTTCTCAACATTTGCACATTCCCTACGACTTATCTACGTAGAGTTCTTCAATCGCTTCTTTGTTGGCGGAGGCAGAAAGTTTACACCAATATCTTCAGATAGGGAATTTACTTCGATCAAGACGTGAGGAATAGACCATGAGTTCAGAAGGGTTCCCACTCGCCATTGCAGCTGCTGCAGCTTCGGTTGGTATAGCTGGAGTCGGCGCCTCCATTGGGCAACGCATGGCTGCGTCAGCAGGCAGCTCCCTTATGGCGGATAAACCTGAGAGATTCGGAATATCCCTGATATTAACAGTCATCGTGGAGACTTCAGCCATCTACGGTCTGCTCGTAGCCATCCTCATCCTTGCTCGGCTCAATGAGTTGCAAACAATGAAGCAGGCAGTAGCAGCCTTGTCTGCTGGTCTTTCTGTCGGTATTAGTGGCTTTACAACAGGGATAGGTGAGGGTGTTGCGTCAGCAGCCTCGATCGGAGCTGTATCAGAACGTGAAGGTGTCTTTGGTAAGGTGCTCGTGTTGACTGTTCTCCCTGAAACAGGCGCCATCTACGGTCTGCTTACTGCAGTCCTAATACTTCGAGGCGCAGGGTTTCTTGGCGGCATCTCAATTATCTCAGAGAACTTGGATACGGCGGCTATATACTCTGCTTTAGTGATATGTGTCACGAGCGTTTGCAGCTTTCTGCAGGGTAGAGTTGCTAGTTCGGCGATCACAGCTGTAGCAAAAAGGGAAGAAGCCTTTGGCAGAGACATAATCTTCGTGGTTCTGCTGGAATCTGTATTAATCTATGGGCTGCTCATAGCCATCCTTATTCTTCGTTTCAACGGTGTAATCTAGCTTGAAAACCAAGTTATTGAACCGCTGAGAAATGAGGTTTAAAATTCAGTCCCAATTTTATACGGCTTACAAATCTTCTCACTAAACCACTGCATACGCCTTAGCTTACTGATTATCCAGTCCTTTTCAGAACCCACTTCGTCCTTTGATGCTGTTCCCTCTCCTGCTCTTCGAGGTAGTCTAGGACTCGACGTATCTCCAGCATGATTCTTGGGATAAGTATCTTTTCAAGTGCTAGAGATAAAGTTCTTGCCCTCCTTATCTCCTCCTCCAGCCTTTGCGCGATACTCTGCAGCTCGGCAACATGGACAAGTAGTTCGATACATTTCTCAAGTTCAGAAGCAGCTTCATCTATGATGCAGCTGCCGTCGATCAGATCGTACCCTCTCTGTACCGGTGTTCTTACTTTTATCAGACTTTTGAACCTAGGTACTGTTACCCCTCTGGCATGAGTCCAGTGTACTTCGACCTCATCGTTAGATGCTACACACGCTGCTTCAGCGTAGACTTTGTGTACACCATATTTGATGAGTGCTTTGGAGAGGAGTAGATAGGCCTTTACTGCATCATTTGACAACTTCTGCTCTAATGGCAGAAGCATACCTCTTATGCTTTCAAGTTCTTGAGTGAGAAGTACCTGCTTCTTATCAAGAAAGTCATGGGCCCGTTTAGCGAGCGATAGCCTCTTGCGAAGACTCAGGAGTTCGAAGCGGTTCGCCCTCACTCTTTGGCCAAACAGGTTTGACATCTCGGATACTCACTCAAACCTACTTAAAAGGTCAAGTCCTATGTCAAGAGTCTTCTCGATCGGTCTATGCTCGTTTCTATCTTGGTTGATGAAACGTCGTTCAAACTCCTCAGCAAAGAGGACGAGTCTCCGCTCCTCCTCGGTTAGGGCATCTCTGCCTAGAATCAAAGACAGCTCTGATGCAGCCCTCCCCCTAGCGTAAGTGGTGTACAGCCTATTAGCTATTGACATGTGATCCGACCGTGTACGGCCTTCACCTACACCATCTTTCATCAGTCTCGACAGAGAAGGCAGGACATCGACTGGTGGATATATGCCTCTTGAATGCAAGCTTTGGCTAAGCAGGATCTGCCCTTCAGTGATGTATCCTGTCAGGTCCGGTATAGGATGCGTTATATCGTAGTCAGGCATAGTTAGAATTGGAATAAGTGTAATCGACCCCTTCCTGTCTTTAAGCATCCCTGCCCGTTCATACATTGAGGCCAGATCCGTGTACATGTATCCCGGATATCCTCTTCTTCCTGGGACCTCCTCCCGGGCCATTGAGACTTCTCTCAACGCCTCACAATAGTTAGTGACATCTATGATAATTGTCAAGATATGGTAGCCATGCTCGAAAGCCAAATATTCTGCGGTAGTCAAGGCAAGGCGTGGTGTCAGTAAACGTTCAATTACTGGGTCACTTGCTTGGTTTACATACATTACTGTGCGATCCATAACGCCTGCCTGTCTAAAACTTGTAGCAAAGAAATTTGCATCCTCTTGGTTTACGCCAACTGCAGCGAAAACGATACCGAAACTCTCCCCTGTTCCAAGAACACGTGATTGACGTGCGATCTGAGCTGCCAACTCCACGTGGGGAAGTCCTCCACCCGAGAATATTGGCAGTTTCTGTCCCCTCACCAATGAAAGGAGACCGTCAATCGCAGAGATTCCTGTCTCGATGAACTCATGTGGATAGTCTCTCGCAACCGGGTTCATTACTTCTCCAGCAACTTCTCTATATGTTTCACCCTTACTTGGCGGCCCTCCATCAATCGGGCGGCCTACCCCGTTGAAGATTCGTCCAAGGATCTCTATTGAGAGAGGAATCTTAACAGGCTCACCAGTGAAGGCTATCTGTGACTCAAGGCTAAGACCAGCCGTCCCCTCAAAGACCTGAAGAACTGCAATATCCTCTTTGATCTCAAGAACTTGGGCTGTCCGAACATCTTTTCCATTTTCCACCTTGACCAGGTCTCCGAGGCGTGCTTTACGCACTTCTTTGACGAAAAGTAATGGGCCTCTGATTGCAATTACGGCTTTATGCTTTACAATGAGCGTTTCAAGTCACCTCAGGCATGGGTTCTAACTAACCGGAGCATATGTGCACCAATCCTTGTACGGAGCCTATCATATTCATCATCGAATACGTCTTCTGGTACCTCTTTCAGAGCCTCTATCTCCCTCCTGAGGGAAGTGGTTATGAGGGGTTCGGCTGGGACGTTTGACTCAAGCGCTTTCATGCAGCTTCTGTGGAAATACATGACTAGGTCGAGGAGGCGAATCTGCCTCCTCAATGGGGTGTAGGCGTCGATTGGATGGAGTGCATTCTGCTTCATAAAAGCGTCTTCCAGTAACTCAATGTTTTTCATTGTCACCCTTTCCTTGTCTGATAGGGCGCCAAGCCCCACAAGTCGAACTATCCTCTCTAGATCATATTTCTGAGCATATAGTTGAAGCGCCTCTTCCCTCTCATGAAAGAACGGAGGGATGACTTGCTCATAAAAAGTGAAACTTTGCTGTAGATTAACCGCTGGATAGTGGCGGCGGTAGGCAAGTTCAGGGTCAAGAGCCCAAAGTGCTCGAACCACCTGAACTGTTTTCTGCGTAACCGGTTCAGAGAAATCACCTCCTGAAGGAGATACAGAGCCAATGATAGATACTGAACCTATGCGTTGTCCAAGACACTCTACCTTACCGGCCCGCCCGAAATTGCTTGCAATGCGGGATGCAAGGTAAGGTGGATATCCTTCTTCACCGGGCATTATGCCCTGTCTAGAGGCTATCTCTCGAAGGGCCTCTGCCCATCTGGTAGTTGAATCGATGAGTAGAGCTACATCATATCCCATATCCCGATAGTATTCAGCGAAGGTAAGACCTGTATAGACACTCGCCTCTCTTGAGGCAACAGGCATGTTTGATGTGTTCGCAATAATTATACTACGGTTCATCAGCCTAATGCCTGTTTCAGGGTCAGCTAAGGTAGAGAATTTCTGGAGAAGATCCGCTACTTCATTGCCTCTTTCACCACAGCCTACGTAGATAATTACATCAACATTCAAATATCTAGCCAAGGTGTGATGCAGAATCGTTTTACCTGTACCGAACCCTCCGACCAAGGCAACCGTGCATCCTTTTGCAACAGGTAGGAAGAGGTCAAGAACTCTTTGACCAGTCAAGAGCGGTGTATCTGGCTCAAGCTTCCGTAGATATGGTCGTTCCTTTCTGACAGGCCAGGAATGACTTAAGGCTAGAGGGATTGTTTCTCCACCGCGTCTAAGCACAGCCACGATATCGTCTACGGCATATGAACCCTCAGATAGCTCAATCACCCTCCCCCCTAGGCCAGGCGGAACCATTATCTTATGGTCAATTAGCTCTGTCTCTTTAACAACCCCGATTATGTCACCTTCATTCACGAGAGCCCCCTCTTTGACAAGCGGTGAAAATTCCCACCTCTTGTTCTTCGGCAGCCTTGGACTCTTTGCTCCAGCCGGAATGTATGGTCCGAACTCAGTCCACATCGTATTGAGTGGGCGTTGGAGTCCATCGTAGACGTTGCCAACTAGACCTGGCCCTAGTTTTGCTGATATCAGTTCTCTTGTCCGGAATGCTGAGTCTCCGTGTCCAAGCCCAGATGTATCTTCATAGACTTGTATGTATGCTGTATTTCCATGCATGTTGCTGACTTCGCCTGCTAGTCTCCGTTCACCTACAAAAACGAACTCGTTCATCATCAGGTCACGTATGTGGTCAAAGACCTTAACAGTGACAACTGGTCCACTTACTCCTGTAACCTCTCCGAACAAGTTCGTCTCTCCATTTGCTCTCATATTTTCACCTACTAGGTATATCTACGTCTGGAAATGTGACAAGTACAGGAATCGCTTTTCCCCTACTCAGGGCCTTCAATTCCATTCTGGTTTTTTCGGCAACTCTTTGAGTAATAATGACTATAGCAATATCCTGCTCCATTAATTTCTTGATATACTCTAGAGCCTCTTTAGGATCTGATGTCTCAAATACTGTCTTAACTCCTGCAAGCCTTATTCCAACGAGAACCTCTTTCTCTCCAACCGCTGCAATCTTCATATTCTGACCTCTTTATCTGTAAGTATCACGGAGTAGGCTGCCTGCCGAAGCTGTTCAAACCCATGGCAGAAAAGTCTTGTTATGTTGACTATAAGTTCTTCATGCTCTGTGGAAGACCCGTACTTTTGCTCGAAGAGCGTGTTTGACAAAGCTTCTTCAAGCTCTGTTGGAGTCATCGTTCTCTTCGCAGGAAGCCGAGAGGAATATGGGGACTGTGCTAGAACTTTAAGAAACCGTTCATAGTCAGTCGCCTCCAGCAACATATCCATTGTCTTGGGTTCAAGCTCTGCTCTTACGTTTAGAAGGTATGGTCGAACACTTTCAACAATGTCTCCTGAATACTTCACTCTAGCCAGAAGCAGTATGTTCTTATCCATAAGCCTCCTGAGAAAAATCTTATACATTCTCTTGGAATCTATCGTATTAGCATCTCTAGCGAGCACAGTAACATATTCACAGAAGGCTTGGTCTAGTCTGGCTTGGATTAATCTAAGTGGCTCCTCAGAGTTAACCTTAAGGAAGCGTATCAGATCGATGGGAAACATACGTCTAGCAAGAGAGAGAATTTTATCTACGTCATCCATCCCGCTGAACGTTTCCCTTCCATATCCTGAGAGCTGGAGGAATACTGAGACAATGTTTTCGTCAACAGGAGTGTTCGTGTAGACATGAGTAAGAATCAACTTGAATAGCTCCAGCTGCCATGCAACTTTTATTACCTGAAGGGGAGCTCTCATAGATTCTGGAATATACGTTATCGCTTTTTCATATTCCCTAATCTGAAACTGTGAAATAACAGAATCTATCTTACTTAGGGTCCCGAAGCTCGAGTCCTCCACCCCTGTGAGGAACCGAGCTTCAACTAGTATTTTCTTTAGCTCCACTTTATTCTGCATAGCTCTACTCACTTTTTCAACAATGTTGGTGACTTCAGATGAACTCAGGCATGCAGAGGCAAAGACATACTGGGCTAACCTGCTGGCTGATACGGCGAGAAATAGAATACACGAGGTCAACAAACTAAACGCAAACAAAGGGATTATAGAGTCCATTTTTAACTTCATACAATTTGCTCTATGAGAACAATATTGCTTCCACTTCTCCTTGGTTCTCTTCTTTGACCCGCTTCAAACGTGCCTCAATACTGTTATCAACAGTCGCGGTGCCATCTATGCTTGTTAAAACTGCTCCACCAATGATATCAACAGGCTCCTTCGACAGCATTAACGTCGTTGATACTCCTGTCTTCACCTCCACCTCCTT
>JAWBNY010000072.1:0-6574 GCA_038826985.1 Bathyarchaeia archaeon
AAACTATTGAACTACTTGAAGCTAATGAAAAACAATATAAAAAATCAATAAGAATCAACACAATTAAAATAAAAACAAATAAATTAATTAAACGACTGGAGAAAAAAGGATTTGTTGAGACGAGCTTCACGGTCTCTGGAAAACGTGTTTCTTTGACTACCTTTGGGAGTTTACTTGCTCAAGCTTTGGCAACAAAGCTTATTTTGCAACAAAGTCTTGCCAATTCGGCGAAAAACGAAGACATATGATGTTTCTCGTCTATCATGTAGGGGGCCTTTGAATCTTTTTATGGTTTTCACAAAACTAGTTGTCAATAGTATTCATTCCCTTTTTTGCGTACTCCGCCAAGGCTGAGACGATATTAAGTACCAGCTGATAGTTATCACCAACATAACAGTTTGGCTGTCGTAGGAATGACATGTCTCCGAATGCGATTACTGCACCCTTGCTTTGTACTGTCGCGATTACTGCATAGCTGTCTGCTCTTTCGGCTGTTGATAAATGCGTATCCTCTGAGGTCCATGCAACACCTTTGTTGGATGGGTAAATGGGTGCTGCGGTGAAAAATACTATGGAAGAAAGGTTCTGTGTGATAAAGCTCTTATCAAAAACATCTACATATATATTCCTATACAGACCGTAGTGCTCTCTCTCGTTGTAAAGGTAACCACTACCGTACACTAAGCCAAAATGTGTAGACAAAGAGTTCATTGGTTCGAAAAGAGTTGTACGCGTATACTCATATGTAGGGTCATAGAAGAGCAAAAGTAAGCCGCCTCTGTCTACAAGTTTCTTAATCTCTTCAACTTCATCAATTGAGTAGCTCAACGTTGGAGCGGCCACAATAAGACATGTAGCGTTTAGAATCGCTTCCTTCAGCTCATCCTTATATAATATTTTTCGAAGAGTTACATTTCTTTTGGTTAGTTCCACCTCAAGGGTATGCAATTCCCAGATCGTAATCGTGTTGCCATGCGATACGTCAATCAAGACTTCATTACATAAGTTTATGGTCTTGGTCTGTTCAGGTAGAGCCATGTTGTTTTGTAGAGACAAGTTATATTGATGGCCTAAAGGGCTTAGGTAGAGATACCAGATCGATGGATAAGGACATAAAAGATTTAGTGTGTCAAGATTCATACGACTCCATTCTTGTTTCCACTGCTCAGTGTTGTTTCCTTCTTTTCTAAAACCTAACGCTTCGTTTAGGTCAACTACTTGATATGACGGACTCAACCTCTCACTTGCCTTCCTTATAGCCTCTTGTAACCCTCCTATCTCATCGGCTAACCCGATGTTGACCGCTTCAGTTCCTACATAAAGCATGCCTCTGGCAAGCTGAGTGGAGGATATTCTTAGGCGACTTCCCCTTCCAGTTTGTACCGCTGAGACGAAGCTGTCCAATGCATGGCTCAGGTTGAAAGGAAATAGAAGTTTTGAAAAACCTGTAACCTTGTATGCTCCTGTTTCGAGACCCAACTCTGAGGGGATATATATTGGCGGAGAAACACCGATTACACCTACATTTCCAACAAGAGAAGTAGGAGCAACATATAGGTAGTCGGCAGCTACCGCGATATAGTAACCTCCAGAAGCAGCAAATACAAGCGATGCCACAAGAGTCTTGCTCTTTTTAAGCTCTAAGAGGTCAAGGTAAATTGTCTCAATATAGTCTGCACTACCACCAGGACAATCTATCTGTAACACCACTGCTTTTATGCTTACGTTTGTTATGGCATACTTAATCATATCTTGGTAAAGTTTCGTATCAGTTGATGATTCAACTATGCCTTCTATCCTTAGAACCGCTACTAGCTCTCTCTCTAAGCCTATCGGTAGCTTATGCAGATAAGCTGCGGCAGCTAGAAGCAGAATACACGCAACCGCGGCTGCTAGAATCATCTTACGCAAGTCTGTATGGCTTACTTTCTCCAAAGAGACTTCTTATTAGCATTGCATCAAGTTACCTATAAGGGTGATTTGTATAGTTCTGTTTGATGTAGCATAGTTTTTTGAATGACTTGGTGCCAGATTCATGTCTAAGCTATATGTTCTTCTCTGTCTGGTACAGTTGAAGTATTGTACGTAACTTGTTCTCTGCTTGAAATACTCACCAAAAAAGAGGAGTCGGAGAGATAGAGGATAGTTGCTTTACTCAGATACGGTAATAGCATTTGTTGGACAGGATGCTACACATGCTAGGCATTGAATGCAGTCCTTTTCTCTTACAGGGACAGATTTAGGCGAGTCAGGATAGTCCTTTAGGTTCTGCATCTCAAAAACATTGACTGGACAGACAGATACGCAGGTGGCTTCTCCGGTACATTTTGTTAAGTTAACAACTACTTTAGGCATGGCTAGACCTTCTATAAATGAATTTAAGAAACTAATGTTCTTCCCAATAAGTTTTTACGTCTTGAAATACTTTTAGTAATAGGCTGACTATTATGAAAACGGTGGTTGGTGAAGGCCGAGCAGTCTTCCCCTTCACCGCTATCGTTGACCAGGAACGGTTGAAGTTAGCGCTTCTCCTCAACGCAATCAACCCTCGAATTGGAGGGGTTCTTATAAGAGGGCCGAAAGGAACCGGAAAGAGCACAGCTGTAAGAGCCTTAGTCGATCTTCTGCCTGAAATAGAGGTGGTCGAGGACTGCTCATTCAATTGCAATCCGAGAGATCCAACAAACATGTGCGACGTGTGTCGCTCACGAATTTCCTCAGGTGAGAAACTCTCCATAGTTAAGAGAAAGATGTCTGTTATAGACCTGCCAATTGGCGCTACTGAAGATAGGGTTGTAGGTACACTGAACATAGAAAAAGCGATACGGGAAGGTGTCAGAGCTTTAGAACCGGGGATACTTGCTCAGGCCAATCAAAACGTCCTGTACATAGATGAAATTAATCTACTTCCAGATCATATTGCTGACGTTATCCTTGACGCAGCTGCTTCTGGTTGGAATGTTGTCGAAAGAGAGGGGATCTCCGTACAGCATCCTTCCCGCTTCATTTTGGTTGGTACTATGAATCCTGAGGAAGGGGAACTCAGGCCTCAGCTACTTGATAGGATGTCCCTTCATGCAGAGATTTCAACTATCTTGGATCCTTCCCTTCGGATTGAGGTGATGAAAGCGAATATGGGGTTTGAAGAAGATCCCGTGAGTTTCAGGATGAAATATCGGGATCAGCAGGAGATGTTGATTGCACGTATCCTTAAAGCTAAGGAGATCCTATCAAGAGTCCGTATCCCCGATATCCTTTTTGAAGCAGTAGCGAGGATGTGCATAAGTCTTCAAGTAGATGGTCATAGACCCGACATAGTCATCATGAAGTCCGCACGAACTCTTGCAGCATTTAACGGCAGGGAGGAAGTGACCCCACAGGAAGTGCTAGAGTGTGCATACTTAGCTTTAAGCCATCGAACCCGCAACCTTGGTGTGGAGCCTCCTGCTACAGACCGCCAGATCCAAGAGGAATTTAGGAAGGCGCTTGAGTTTTCAAAGACAAAAATGGCTACATGAAGGGCTACTGAATGGTACGGGACTTCGTCTATCCTTTCTCAGCGATAGTTGGACAGGATAAGGCAAAGACAGCTCTCCTCCTTAACGCTGTTGACCCAAACTTAGGCGGCGTACTCTTAGTAGGTCCTAAGGGCTCTGGAAAGTCAACACTTGTTAGGGCATTTGGAGAGTTATTGCCAGACATTGAGAAAGTTAAGGACTGCCCATTCAATTGCAACCCGCGAACAACTACTAACCTATGTCCTTTGTGTAGGGAAAGGCTTGACCAAAATGGGTTTCTTCAAACTGAGACCAGAAAGATGCGTATCGTGGAGCTTCCGCTAAGCGCGACGGAAGACCGCCTACTAGGCACTCTAGACGTTGGAGAAGCCCTTAAAAAGGGAGTTAAAGCCTTTCTTCCAGGCCTCCTTGCAGAGGCGAATCAGAATATACTGTACATTGATGAGGTCAATCTTCTCCCAACCCATCTAGTTAATTCAATCCTCGACCCTGCGGCTTCTGGGTGGTGTACAGTTCAGAGAGAGGGTTTCTCTTTTGTTCACCCGGCCCACTTCACCTTGGTGGCTTCAATGAACCCTGAGGAAGGTGATATTAGTCCGCAAATACGAGACCGGTTTGCGCTTAGTGCAAAAATTGAGCGTCTATCTGATGTAGCTTCAAGGGTAGAAATTACACGGAGGATTCTGGCCTTTGAAGAAAATCCAACCGCTTTTATCGAAGCATACTACGATGAGCAGAATGCTCTACGCCAAAAGCTTCACAAGGCTCGGCAACTTCTTTCAAGCGTTAAGGTACCTGATAACATTCTGTTAGCCATATCTGAGATGTGTGCAAACCTGAGAGTTGATGGTTTCAGACCAGATCTTTCAATATTGAAGGCTGCCCGTGCATTAGCTGCTCTCCAAGGCAAAAGTACTGTTGATTTTGAAGATGTCCTCTTTGTTTCCGAACTTGCTCTTGGACATCGTATGCAGCCGAGAGGAGACACCTCGTCGGGTGGTTTGGATATGGCGGAGAGGTTGAGGCAAATCTTGTACAAGCAGATTCCATTCACTGGTAAGGACGAAGAACTCCCTCAGTTAGCCGCTCCAACCGAAGAAGAGCTTGCTCACAAGATCGCGCCTCCAAAACGTATAACACGTAAACGTCCAAGGGAGCTACCTTCCATTTTATCTTACATCATCCTTGCAGGTTTGATGTTAATGTTGCTCTTTACGGTTAGCGTGGCCGCCTTATCCATCAGAGCTCTGATTTTTGGTCTTCCTCCAGGGGGGATAAAGGAGATCTTTACTCTCGACCAGTTGCTGCTCACTATGGGGATAGCTGCTGCTTGTTACGCAGTAATAGCCCTATTGTTTCCACGTCCTGCTCGAAAGCAAGCTATCTATTTCTATCAATCAATAGGTCCAAGATTAAGAAGACAAATAGTTCAGGTGCAAAGACAACGTGAGTATCCTGAGGGGACGGATGCCGAAGAGCAGAAGGACAAGGAGGCGCAGCAAAAAAGACACGATAGGGTTCTTAACATTCCATTGTACGCTTCGATTGGACGTTTATACAAACTCGTCTTGAACCGTGGGCCAAAGCTCCTTTCGGGCGAGATGGAGGATAGGCGGAGATATGAGTTCACTCTCAAACGGCGTAAGGATAGGAGGATGCTTGGTTCAGCTGGACGCCGCACAAAGATTCATGCCCGTTCAGAAAGAGGTAGGTATGTTTCCTATGAGTTTCCAAAGAGGAGACCTTGGGATATTGCTATAGGACCCACCCTGAGAGCCGCCGCGCCTTATCAGTTGGTGAGGAATCCAGGTTCGCAGGGTATTAAGGTCAAGGTAGAGGACATTAGAGTGAAGGTAAAGGAGTCAAATGCACCTTTAACAATAGTGATTCTTCTCGACATGAGTGAGTCAATGGCTGCCTCTCTTCCCAACATCCGAAATGCGATTCTGAGCATGCACGATATCGCCTATAAGAAGCATGATAGGGTCGGACTAGTAGTTTTCAAGGGTTCAGAAGCTACGACGCTTCAAACACCCACTACAAACCTTAACCTTGTGGTTTCAAAACTTAAGGATCTAGGAGCAAGCGACCTTACACCCCTTGCAGCAGGTATGTTCGAGAGCTGGAGAATGCTACGGAATGAGCGTATGAAGAACCGTGATATTGTTCCAATTTTGGTGATAATATCTGATGGGATTGCTAACGTCTCATTAAATACTCCTCTGTCACCGTTCACTAGAAAGCGTTTTCTTAACCATGCTCAGGCTGATGTTATTGACGCATCATTCCTACTTGAGCGAGAGGGCATCCAAACTCTGGTCATCAACCCCTCTCATGCAGAGCTAGGAGATAGCTACACAGCCCTCTACAAGAAGGAAGTGGAAGAGAAGACCGGTAAACAATGGCTTGAGCCAACAGAACTCCTGATGCAGATTCCTATAATTACTGGCGGCTACTATTATGGCATTGGGGAGGGTGGAGACCTACAGAGCATTAACCTCACTGAAGCCTTAAACGCCTTCAATGTCCGAACAGGATATGTATACTGAGCGTAGAATCAATCTTTATTAGTTTAAAGGGTCTTTGTAGGTTCTTTCGAATAGATTAAAAGCATTTGTTTTCTCTGATGTGCAGACACAATAACTAAAAGTAGAAGTTTTCTGCGAAGCCGAAGTCAGTTATTACATTGTCTATTGCATTTCACAATTTGTTGCTTAGCGATGACTTGAGTTTAATGTTCGGTATTTGCCTTTCTTTTTATCCCCTTTGGCTTTTTTGGATATTTTATCTTCTCTCTATGGTTTTTTGTACCGGCCTCTAAGCCTGTCAAGAGGAAGAAGGCTTAGGAGTGAGAACACAGATATCAGGGTGAATGAGGCATCAAAACCATATTTGTCGATGCAGTTTCCGAGTATCGGAGGAACTATAACTGACATGGCAAAGCTGGTAGCTAGGTTGATCCCTATTGCTGCTCCTACAAGTCTTGGTGAGGTGATATCTACTATGAATGCGTCTGAGGTAGCGAGCAGACCAAACGAGGCAAAACCATTGATTAC